>CAZSUQ010000960.1:0-2305 GCA_964609935.1 uncultured Thermodesulfobacteriota bacterium
TTCCCAAATCCGTTGAACGATTTGTTCTTGCAGCGGCTCGTCAAGCCGCCCGAACAGATCACCCTGCTGGAGATCTTCGAGGCAACCATCGGGCCCATCAACCTGGTGGAGTGTGTCGGCCATCCAGAGGAATGTATAAGGTCGGATTTCTGTGAGTGCCGAATCCTCTGGGAGCTTCTGAATTTCCGGATCACCAATGTGCTGGCAGACTATTCACTCAAGGACCTCTCGGACAAGGGCGGCATTCAGCGAATGATGGGTGAGCTCCAGGAACACAGGACAGGAGACAAGGCCGAGGACGTCGGGCCGGAGATTGCCGAAGTGATGACCCACTTTGATGATGAGGAAAGCTGCCAGTAACGGGTGCCATGCTTTTCCGTTCGCTCGATCTATCGATACGGAAACACGACAACATCTTCGGAAAAACGTAACTGTTGTGATGAAACACGCTAACACGCAGGGGGTCACGATGACAGAGAAAAAGATCAACGGAAAAACACTACGCCTGGAGAAAGGGGATGTCACAGACCTTGAACTGGATGCCTTTGCCTTCTACGCCGCGGAAGACCTGGCTCTCGGATCCGGCTACGGAACCGCGATCTCGATACGCGGGGGGCCTTCGATTCAGGAGGAGCTGAACGGTCATGCACCCCTGGCGGTGGGGGAAGCCGTATTGACCGGGGCTGGCGAGATGAAGGCGAGCTACATCATCCACGCCGTGGGGCCCAAGTTCCAGGAACCGGACGAAGAGGCCAAGCTTCGGAAAACCATGGCCGCAGCCCTGAAGCTTGCCGAAGAGAAAGGCATCAAACGGCTGGGTTTCCCGCCCATGGGAACGGGCTTCTACGGTGTGCCGGCGGACGTTTGCGCCAGGGCCATGCTCGGGACCATCAAGGAACACCTCAAAGACTGAAGCTCGCCCTGGAACGGGGCGAGCTTCAGTCTTTGTGAGAGATCCGGCGCCGTGGAATCGAACACACGACACGAAAAATAAATAACGCATTATTCATTCAGAACGTGACAAGGAGGAGGCAATGCAAGAGAGCGCACTTCTACACTTCGCATCCCACCGCCTGCAGGAAGTTGCACTGGTCTTCATGGCGGTCGTCTATTCCATCCGCTTATGGTGGATTTTCCGCTTCAAGGCAGGCGGTGACCGGCAGCCCCGCACCGGCAGGCTGAGCACAAGCCCCCTGAAGGGCGCGGCTTACTCGCTGGCCAACATCGCCATGCCCTGGTCCATGGAGAGCACGCGGAACAACCTGTTCTTCTGGGTCCAGTTCGCCCTGTTCCACATCGGCGTGGTTGCGGCCATCACCCTGTCTTTCATCATCCCGTATGCGCCTTCGATCCTGGAAAGCCCGGTTGTGGTCTGGGTCACACAGATCTTCATCGGCGCAGCCTTCCTGGTGGGATGTTACCGGATGGTTCGCAGGCTCACGGTCCCGGTGATGCGTGCCATCACCACGCCTGACGATTACTTCTCTCTGACCCTGCTCACGGTCTGGTTCTTCTTTGCCGGCCTTGCCGCCCCCAACGACCCCTCTAACGGTGAAGGAATCCTCCTTACCTTCTTTTTCCTCACGGCTTTCTTCCTGATCTACGTACCCTTCAGCAAGATTTCCCATTACCTTTATTATCCGTTCATGCGCTACTACCTGGGCAGACAGCTGGGTTACCGCGGTGTGTATCCGATCCAGCGTTCGATCCAGCCGGAAAAGAACTGATCGCCCTGGATCGATTCCCTTATCTTTATCGAGGTCGAATAAACGAGGAAAAAGAAGGATCCTATCGAGCACAAGAGGGAGACCGAGATGAGTGTTGAAGCAAGATCACACAAGGCCGAGAAGGTCATTGAACGATTGAAGAAGAAACTGAACAGGCAGATGGTCCTGTCCCTTGCAGGGTGCGTCCATTGCGGCATGTGCACCGATGCGTGCCACTACGTGCTGGCAAACCCGGACGATCCCACCTATGCGCCCGCCTACAAGGCGGACCAGATCCGCAAGCTGTTCAAGCGGCACGTGGACTGGACCGGCAGGGTCTTCCCCTGGTGGGTGAGCGCCAAGAGCGTGTACACGGACGAGGACCTGGAAACGCTCAGGGACATCGTGTTCGGCAAGTGCACCAACTGCCGCCGCTGCACCATCAACTGCCCCATGGGTGTAGACTACGCCACCTTCAACCGGATGGCCCGAGGCCTCCTGGTTTCTGTGGGCGTCATGCCGGAGGGCGTAGCCGTGGTGAGCAAGGACCAGTGGGAGATCGGCAACCAGATGGGCGTGCTCAAGGAGGACTACGTCGA
>CAZSUQ010000961.1:0-2302 GCA_964609935.1 uncultured Thermodesulfobacteriota bacterium
GTCCTTTCCATCGCGGCGTCAGGGGAGCATAGTATTTCGCATAATACCGGTGGATCAGGGATAGTATTTCTTTGTTCGTTTTGATTTTCTTGACCATTTCTCTCTCCGTTACGAACAGGTATTCGTGCTCCTCTATCGTTTCTTGATTGCCTCACGGTAGTTTGTCAGGTAATCATTCGCGATTTTGCCTATGTAGTATTTTTTGACATCTCCCGTATTTATTCTGCCCATTTTCTCGCATAGGGGTTTCGAATCAAGCAGCCTCTGGACGGCCTGTGCGATCTCGCCTGGCTTCTCGGCCTTGATCAGGAGGGCGTTCTCTTCTTCCCTCAGAAAGTCCATCTGGCCTCCATTGTCGGTGGATATGATGGGTAGCCCCACACTCATTGCCTCCATCAGGCAGATCCCGAATCCCTCGTGGAGCGAGGAGAGAAGATAGACATCGGCAGCAGCAAGATACTGGAATTTCTCTTCTTCCTCGACATACCCTTTGAAGATCACCTTCTCCTCGATGTCCAGCTTCTTTGCCAGCTGCTGAAGGTTCTTCAATTCAGGCCCTCGCCCGATGATCATATATCTGAGACTATCAATGTGCTTCAGCATCGAAATGGCCTGCAGTGCGTAGTCATAGCCTTTTCTCTTCACCACCCTCCCCACCGACACGAGGATGAAATCTTCTTCGGAAAGGCCCAGTTCCTTTCTGGTTCCCTTGTTGAATTCCGGTTGAGGGAACCCAAGGGGGATGAGGTGGATATCCTTTTCGATGTCATAGTATTTCACGGCGTTTTCCCTGGTGTTCTCGGACTGGGCAATGACCTCCTTTGATTTCTCGAGCATCTTGTGGATCACTTTTCGTGCCAGAAGGGAATTGTGAGGTGATGTCCGCTTGCTTGGATCGTAGATGTCACCTCCGTGAATGGAGGTAACACAGGGGATCTGGAACATCTTCCCCAGGAGATAGGCCGAGGGTCCCGAGGGGACCACAAAATGGATATTGATCAGATCATATCCTTTTTTCCTGCACAGGGAATACCCTTTCAGGAAGCTGGCAATGGGAAAGGACAGCAGCGAGATCAGGGTTGCCTTGTTGATCTGCCTTCTTCCTATGATCGGTACCCTGTACACATCCACGCCGTTGATGGTCTCGGAGGACTTGAAATCACCGAACCTCGAGGTAAGATAATCCACGGTGTGACCCGTTTTCACTAGTTCCTCGGCAAGAAATTTGCAGAAAACACCTCCTCCACCGCCCAGGGGAGGATATTCGTAGTTGAATATCCTCAAACTAATCCTCTGCAATTCTGTTTTGGCTCGTTGTGTGTGATTCTGGTTTTCTTCAACCTAAAAACAAAAGATGGTTTTCTGAGTGCATGTTTGGTCTGTCTGAAGAGCAATCCGACCATTTTTTTTATATAGTTGTCGAAAGAATCGAAATGCCTGGATCGTCTCATGAGGAGCGCAAGATGGAGAATAATCCGCATTCACCAGGCGATTCATGCCAGGTGATTGGTTCGCCAGGATCCCCGACCATCAGACCTGTTATAGCAATATTAATATATGAATAGGTCTCCCTTAGAAATATCAAACACAGGGAGATACTCTCAGGTTTCGACTACGACCTTGTTCCTTCACCGTGAAAACAATGCGCTACGCCCTTGTCACCCCAGCAAAGGATGAGGAAGAGAACCTTCCACGCCTGATCAAGAGCATCAGGTTGCAGACCGTTCCTCCAACATCCTGGGTTATTATCGACGATGCCAGCGAGGATGCCACCCCGGAACTGTTGGATGAGGTTGGGAATGAGCTTCCCTTCGTGAAGGTCATCACCCTGTCCTCTGCAGACAACGAGCGGTATGATCGGGGGTTTCATTATTCCTTTCTTTTGAAACGGGGTTTTGATTTTGTGTTGAGTGAACATCATGGGGAGGGTGGCCTTGACCTTATCGGCATCGTGGATGCCGATATGTTCTTCAAACCGGACTATTTCGAACGGCTGCTGGAGAGATTCGGGGAAGAGTCAACACTGGGGATCGCCAGCGGAACCGTGTATTCGAAGAGAGGAAATCATTATGTCAAGGAAAAAGGACGGGCAGACCTACCCAGAGGAAGCGGGCGTCTCATCCGGGTCAGCTGTTTCAAGGCCTGCGGGGGGTATAAGGTATATAAGGCCATGGACTCCGTGATGAACATCAAGGCACGGAAGCGGGGATGGCAAACGCGGAGTTTTCCTGAGCTCAAGGTGTATCAGTCCAGGGGCACGTTCTCCAGGAGGAGCTACTGGCATGGCTTTCTCGACCAGGGC
>CAZSUQ010000962.1:0-2298 GCA_964609935.1 uncultured Thermodesulfobacteriota bacterium
TCTTTCCGCTAAGGCTCGAGTCACTCGTTCGAGGACTCTTTTACGAGCATGCCTTCCTGTCTCCGGTTGTTGTGGATGGCTGGGGCACACTGATGACCCGGGTTGTGCCTCTCGACGACGACCACATCGTTGTGGGGCTCTCCACATCCATCGCAACATTGCGAAAGGAGCAAGGAGATTATCATCTCTGTGCCAAGATTGAAGGTATCGGGATCATCCACGACATGGCGATCAACGGGAAGACGCTGTATGCAGCCGCGGGGAGCGAAAACCTTGCATGGTACGATGTTTCGAATCCTTGTTCACCGAAAAAAAGAGGACGGTACCTTTTCGGTGGTTATGGGTTCGGATTGGCCATTCGTGGAGACCGTCTCTATCTCGCGAATCGCAGCGGCGGCCTCGTGATGTTTCGGCTTGACGATACGGGCAAACCGCATTTCCATCGAGAACGATTCGGCAATCTTCATGCCCTCGACGAAAGTGGTTCTGAATGGATGACAAACGATGTGGCCGCACTGGATGAGGTGCTCGTTGCTGTGGATGGAAACAAGGGTCTTCTGACGTTTCAGGACGGGGGGGATACCGATACGGAGATTCGGTCGTCTTTTCCCGAGGAAATCAGATCCTCTCTTCAATTTCGCAACATCGATCCCGCCCCTCTGACCGTACGATCGTACAAGAACGTCCTGTTTACCGCACTCCGTGAAAAGGGCGTGGGAATCTTCCTGTTACAAGCCGATGGAACGACGAAATTCCTAACGGTCCACCAGCCCGACCACGGTGTGGTGCTGGACTTGCTCGTGGCGGATAATACGCTGTTTGTTCCCAGCACCACCGGCAACGTCTATGCCTATGACTTGACCGGAGATCCGAAGAACCTGACGACTCCAGACTCGATCTACGCAATCGGAGAAGAAAAATCCATTCATTCCCTTGCTTTCCGATCTCCGTATCTTTATGTGTCAACAGTGGGCTCAGGGCTTTTTCAATTCTCAAGGGACCGCACAGAGGTTGTCGTCAACTGGCGGCCTCCGGACGAATTCCGTGGAATCGCCAAGGTGGGATCCTGGTATGTAGCGACCCTGGGAAGCGGCGGCTTTTCGGTCTATCAGGAGAAGGATCACGGTTGGAACACCGTAACGGCACGAACCCTCCCCTCCTTTGCATTCGATGTGATCCCCCTTGATGATGACCGAATGGCGGTCTGTGCCGACCTGGCAGGCACGTACATTTATTCCCTCCCTGCGAACGGGGAATTGAAGCATGTCCTAACGATTCCCACGCCGGAGCATGTCTTCTCCGCATCGTTTCTTCCCCCCTCCCAAATCGTAACGGCGGACGGCATGTACGGGATTCTCAGGTATGAAATCGATCCGGAACATCCGGACAGGGGCTTTCACGCGTTTGATGAAAAAGCATCGCCGGAGGGCTACACCATGCATGTCGACGCCTGGCAGGGCCACTTCATCGGTGCCAATATATCGGGCAGGGCCCAGTTGTTTTCGGAATCCGAACCCCTGATCTCTGCCTTCCTTCCTTCCCGATGTTATACGGGAGCTTCTTCTGGGGACGACGAACTGTATGCGCTTGCCTGCAACGGGAACACGCTTCATTTGCTTCAAGCGGGGGACACTTCGACGATTCAAACCTCTTCCTTCCGTCATGCCAGCGATATCGTTTCTCTACTGCCTGTCCCTCCCTATCTCTTTGTCGGCGGTTTTCCTCATCAACTCTCCATTTATCGACTTCAAGGTGATGAGGTGCAATTGGAGAAGGAGTTTTTTATCCAGGGCACACCGTATGCTATGATAAATGACGACGGTCGCATCCTGATCGCTGCGGGACAGGAAGGGGTGCTCAAGCTCGAACAGGTTGGGGATGAGTGGTTCCTGGACAAGATCTCGATCCGTGATTCATCGACAGCCAGGACTCCCCTCCACCCGATGACAACAAAAACGGACCACCAGTGAGACATGCATAGCGTTCTCCTCCACGAACTCCTATTCTCTTTCACCTTTGTCTGGCCCCTGGCTTTTCTGTTTTCCTACTTCCTCCTTTCGGCAAGGAAACGCCTTCCCCGCCTCACCCTTCTTGCCCTTCTGGTCACGGGTCCTGTTGGAACCCTTTTTCTCATCTGGCATCGATTTTTCAGAACGTTGAATGACGACTCCGACGACATGCCTCCTGAGGTTCGTCACCAGGATCCGGACCTCTTGCAGAAGATTTTGTCGTACACCCTTTGGGGGGGATTGGCGTACCTCTTTCTCACAGGAATTGCGATCTTCCTGCATCCGGGAT
>CAZSUQ010000963.1:0-2296 GCA_964609935.1 uncultured Thermodesulfobacteriota bacterium
CTTCGATGAAATTGTAGAAAATATATCCGCCGGTGGCCTGGAAATGGAGATTGAGATCGTCATGATCATAATCGCCAAAATCGACCTCTTTTCTGCCGAAATTGATTCCTGTTGTTGCCCCAAGGGCGGCGATGTAATTATTCAGACCTTCCTCTGAGCGGAGTGGCAAGGGACTCGAATCTCCTTTTTGAAAGAAATACTTAAGACCGAGGAACAGACCGTAGGTGAGTTCATTGGTATCGATGTCCATAGGCACTCTCTCATATATGCTCTCCTCACCAATATAAACCGGCTTCAAAATATCGAAATCCATTTCACTGTATCCAACCTCTACACCGACATCCAAGGCCAGGTTGTTCGTGAGAAAATAATTCACTCCCGAGAAGCCATGGACCCTGTACCCGGTTCCCTCCTCGTCATAAATTTTATCTGCGAACTTCTCAGAATTTCTCTCCCACTCATGTTCGGCAAAAACGAACGTGACGGCCGGGCCGAGGTAAAAGCGTATCCGGTCCGATCGATACAAATGAATTAAAGCATAGGGGCCGATCTCAAAACGATACCTGGAGCTCTTCGTAAGTGAGGAACTTCGAGGCTCTTCTTTGTAATGTCCATATTGAAAAAAGATTATTGGTCCTACCTCAATGAGGTCATTGAATAGATAACCTCCGCTTGCCTTGACCTCGAGATTCAGATCATCGAAGTCGAGCCAATCGATCTCTCCGCTCTCCCCACTCAATCGGATCACGGATGTTCCTCCAACCGTAGCGATATATTTGGTGAGAGATTCTTCTGCATGAGTTGGGAATGGAAATAAGAGAAGGAAGGCAAACGAGATCGAGGCGGAGACCACGGTTTTCATGATTCTCTCCTTCTGCTCGCGGGTAGGATCGCCGGTCACATCTTCCGGACCAAGTCGACCGGCCCGCCGACGAGCGCCCCGCCCTGAAAGACCGCTTCCACCTCCTCAATGCTTGTTATCGACCCCAGTGGATCTCCTCCGAGCACGACCAGGTCGGCGATCTTCCCCTTCTCGATCGAGCCGATCTCCCCTTCCAGGCCAAGCAGCCGGGCGTTATTGAACGTGGCCGCCCGGAGGGCCTCGGCCGGGGAGAAGCCGCTCTCGGCCATGAAATAGAGCTCCAGGGCCATGGCGCCGGGGAAGATGAAGGGGACCCCGCCATCGTTTCCGCAGCCGAACCGGGCCCCGGCCTGATATAGCTTCATCAAGTTCCTGCGGCCTATGGTCGCGGCATTCGTGAAGAAGCGCGGGTCGGGGGCCGGCAGCAAGTGCTTTTCATCGAAGTAGCCGGGCCGGGTGTACCTGGAGTAGAACCGTTGGCCCGAACTCTGATGGCTCGGCAGGCAGTAGGTCTCGAAGAGGTCCTGGATGCGTCCGTCCCGGTCGGCCTGGATCCTCTGGACGAAGGGGTCGGCCAGATTGGGATCACCGGTGCTTCGGAAGCTCAGGGCCCATGCCACGCTCACCGTGGTCACGATGGTGGAACCGAGATCGACGAAACGCCGGACGTCATCGTCGGTGAGGATCTCGTCGCGGGGCATGTGCTCGAACGAGGCGATCCCTATGTCGAGGGCCTTGCGGAAGCCCTCGACGTCGGTGATGTGCATTGCCACGGAGATGCCCTGCCGTGCCGCCTCATCCTGTATGGAGTCGAGCTCGGCCCGGGTGATGACCTCGTAGGGTGTGCCGTCCGTAAGGAGGGAGTACTTCTGGTGGAAGGTCTTGATGAAGTCGGCCCCGGCCTCGACGGCCCGCTTTACGGCATCTCGGGCCTGGGTGGGAGAGTCCATCCTGCTGACGAATTTCCCCCTGAAGACGTCGATTGGGAGCGGCAGAGCAGGGTATCCGTCCTTCTTGGCAACGCCGAGGGCCGCGGCCAGGATGCGAGGCCCGAGCAGCTCCCCGCGCTCGATCTGTTCTCTGAGGGAGTTCACTGTTTCGGCGGCCCCGAGCATGTCGCGCACCGTGGTCACGCCGTGGCCCACGCACTCCTCGCAGCCCTTCTGTATCTGACGCCTGTAGTCTCTCAAGTAGGTGGGTGAGAACCCGATCGTGCCGGCCATTGTGATGTGGCAGTGGGAGTTGATCATGCCGGGAATAATAGCGCGACCGCCCAGGTCCGCCTCGTATTCGTGGGGCTCTTTTGCAAGCTCGGCCGCATCCCCGAGGGCGGCTATGCGGCCGTTTCGGATTAGGAGGGCGTCCTCGCTCCGATACTGCCCGGCCTCCACATCGACCACACGTGCTCCGAGCAGCAGGAGGCGTTCCTTCGAG
>CAZSUQ010000964.1:0-2292 GCA_964609935.1 uncultured Thermodesulfobacteriota bacterium
CATGCTCTCAAGATCCATCCTCATCGACGGGAAAGCAGCTGTGAGAGAGGCCTATGACGAATAGAAAGCAGGAACCCCAAAATACCATCACCTTCGATGGAAAGATCTACACCCTTGACGCCTATGGCTTTCTGAATCCGCCGGAACAATGGGACGAGGTCTTTGCCGAGGCCATGGCAAGGGAAATGGGGATCTACGGCGGCCTGACCGATCAGCATTGGAACTTTATTTTGTACTTGAGGAAAAAGTTTCTCGAGGAAAAGACCGTCCCTGTTGTTGTGCTGGCCTGCGCGGAAAACAGTTTACGCCTGTCCGATTTCAATTTTCTCTTTCCCACGGGTTACCACCGCGGCGCATGCAGAATTGCCGGCATCAACTATGATTTCATGGTTCAAACGAACTACTGGCTTACCTATGAGACGTCCTCGGTCCTCAAGAAGAAATACAGCTTGACCGTGATGGGCTTTCTCAAGGACTTGGACCAGTGGGACGAGCGGTTCGCTCATCTTGTGGTCCGGGAATGGAAGCTGCCAGAAGGACTGACGGAAAGGCATCGGGAGATCATCGAGTACCTACAGACGTTCTACCGGAGAACAGGCAACATCCCCTCCATCGCCGAAGCATGCAGGGAAAACGATCTCACCCTGGATGAGTTGAAGAACCTGTTTCCGGAAGGTTACCGGCGGGGAGCATGCCGGATCGCCGGGCTGCCGTTTTTTCCTTAGTACTCATCGGCGAAATTACGCCCACGTATAGTATGGATATTACGAGGAGCCGCAGGCGACGTGGCAATCCCCTGAGATAAAATGCCTCACGGGGCCGATGGGTTGCTTTGCTCCTCTCGCAATCTCCAGTTCGCAACGACTTCGCTTCGCTCGCAATATACAACCTGTAGCGGCCTCGAATTCGTGACCGTATTTCTGAAGAACACCCCCCCATCCTGTATCCGTGGCCTGCCACGATGTGTTACGGATCGATGTCCGAAGAAACCCTGAGCCACAGGCCGTCATCCCCCTCATACGTATCGTCCGGCCATTGGGGATGCAGGCGGTTTTGCCGGGTGGCAGCATCTGAGCTATCGTTGATTTGAACCCTGGCTTTTCTTCTCCTTTACGATGGCTGGTCTTTTGAAATACTTTTTGTTTTACGTAACAGATGTAGTGAGAGCATTTTGCCAAGTGAATGCTGTCATCAATATTCAATGGTTGCTAATGGCAAGGCGACCTTCCAGTATTTCACATCATCAAGTTCGCCAACATAAGTAGCAACGTTCAAGTCGTAATATCCGTTAGCGTTCCAATATGCAGCGCCTCCTGAAGGAGAGCCGCTTGTTGAGAAAATCGGCCGGGCGCCGACGCCAAAACCCGAGCTTACATGCCTGTAAAGAGTACCGTCGCCAAGCAAGTCTCCACCCCAAAGATGCGGGTCGGAAACCATAATGTAATTACCGGTGCCACCCATATCGGTTTCAGCTGCAAGCTGAGCGTCTATATAAATCCTGATATAGCGTCCGTCCCATGTCCCAACCACATGCTGCCACACACCCGTTTGCAAAGCTACACCATAGGTTAATGCACCGGAAGCAACTGTCTCTGTCTGGGCAAAGGAGTGTGCTTGAGTGTTCGTCGGCAATATCGGGGTTGCTGAATTATCGCAGATAGTCTGATCCGTAGGCATCAGGGTGCTTCCCTGAGTGTAGCCTTCTGGACTTACCGGATGGACGTATTCCGGCCAACTGCCACCCCAAGAATCGCATCTCATATCTGTAGGATCTCCCACCGAAACCCAGAACCGTAAGACATCATGTGTCGAGTCTTCATCTGTACAGTTGCCGCTAATTGGATCACCGTCATCACTGAAACGCATGATGCCAAGGGCCCAGTTCTTGATCCAGAATTGAGTGGTCAGAATGTCTCTTCTCAGTGCATTGTTCAGGCCGAGATCTTTACCTTCCTGGCAGCCAAGGGCGGTCGGTTTTATCCAAACAGAAAATGAGAATTCACTGGTTTGTTGCATCTCCTGGACGATAACAGGAACGCCTCCATTATTATAGGTTGCCGGTGGAAAGCCATCGTCGGGGTGAATAGGATAGTTCAATTGAACTGCCCCACGGTCGCTGACCCGATCTAAATTTACCGCGTTATCCCCTGCTGCCGCACCCGGCTTCGTGCTTGTTACCCACTGGACGTTCCGGGTAAGCACTCCATGCATGTCCTCGAATGTGCCCAATGCGCCGTTGCTACTGGCAACCGTTCCTGCGCCTTCATCAAAATCCCAACGCAATACCAGATC
>CAZSUQ010000965.1:0-2291 GCA_964609935.1 uncultured Thermodesulfobacteriota bacterium
GTCTGGTCCAATGTAAAGAGAAAGCAGCCTCCTGCGAAACAATTGATGTTTACACCGGGTTGCTTGATGAATCAGGATTCTTCTTAGATGGTTATCGGAAGAATTCCTCGAACCTTTAGGATCAAACGGATAAATATCTCCAGCGTTGATTTGAGAATCATTTATCCAACGGTCGAATGGCAGGAGGAGTGGAAATCATTGCGGAGAAGTGTCGTTCAAATCCGGGCGCATGAAAACTTCTAAGGAGGAAACGGGTTGAATTCCATCTCACTTATCTGCGATAAGGGTCGTAGAATTGACCTGCCGTTCTCTGCAGATGTGAATGGTGGGAGGTGCCCGGCAATCACACCGCCGCCAAAAGGAAAAAGTCGTGAGTGAACACAAACCGATCCCCGATGAGTCCCAGCGGAAACGAATACAGGACCTCAGGGAGCAGATCCATCATCACAACCACCTTTATTATGTTCTGGACAACCCGGAGCTGTCGGACGCGGAGTATGACACTCTCTTTGATGAACTGGTCGCTTTGGAGAGAAAATATCCGGACCATGTCACCCCTGATTCCCCAACCCAGCGAGTGGGCGCTGAACCTCTGGATGCATTCAATCCGGTATCCCACAGCCTCCCCATGCTGAGCCTTAACAAGGCCACAAAGGTGGACGAATTCGAGGATTTCCATCGAAGGGTTATTGACCTCGGTTCTGTGAGAGAACAGGAGGTGGAGTATACCGTTGAGCCCAAGTTCGATGGGTTGGCCGTGGAACTGCTCTACAGGGACGGTGTTCTGGAGCTGGGAGCCACAAGGGGTGACGGAAGCGTGGGGGAAGATGTCACGCTGAATCTTCGGACCGTGAAGTCCATTCCGCTGAAGCTCATGGGAGATGCGATCCCCAGGCTGATGGAGGTGAGAGGCGAGGTCATCATGAACAAGGAGGACTTTTCAGCCCTGAACCGTGACAGGGCGAAGGCTGACCTGCCCCTGTTCGCCAACCCGCGCAATGCGGCTGCCGGGTCGGTGAGGCAACTCGACCCGAAGATCACACGCACCCGGCCGCTGAGCATGTTCGCCTACGGCGTGGGAATGGTGGAGGGCAGGGAACTGACCCATCACTGGGACACGCTTCTCTACCTGAAGAAACTGGGGTTCAAGCTCACCGAACATATGGAGCGGTGCCGCAGCGTGGAGCAGATCAAGGCCTATCACCAGAGGATATTGTCACGACGCGACAATCTACCTTATGAGATCGACGGCATCGTCATCAAGGTGAATGACCTGGATGTTCAGAAGAGGATGGGGGAACTGTCCAGGAGCCCACGATGGGCCATTGCATGGAAATTCCCTGCTCAGCAGGAATACACCCGGGTGCTGGACATCATCGTGAACGTGGGCAGGACCGGTGCAATCACACCGGTGGCCATCCTTGAGCCGGTGCGTGTGGGAGGGGTGGAGGTCAGCAGGGCCTCCCTGCACAACGAGGACGAGGTCAGGGCAAAAGGTGTGAGGGTTGGCGACACGGTGGTCATCCAGAGGGCCGGTGACGTGATTCCCGATGTGGTCAAGGTCATCGCGTCCAAGCGGACCGGTCAGGAGAAAGCCTTCGCCATGCCCGACACGTGTCCGGCGTGCGGGTCCAGGGTTGAACGGATCGAGGGCGAGTCCGCCCACCGCTGTACAGGAATGGCATGTCCTGCACAGAGGAAAGAGATCCTGTTCCATTTTGCCTCCAAGGGGGGCATGAACATGGACGGACTGGGGAGAAAGCTCCTGGAGCAGATGGCGGACAAGAAGATCATTCAGGACCCGGGGGACCTGTATACGCTCACCAAGGAAGACTTCATGAAGATGGACAGGATGGGAGACAAGCTGGCCGAGAACCTCCTGTGCGCCATCCACAGGAGCAGAACCCCGTCGTTGAGCCGTCTCATCTTCGCGTTGGGGATACGGAACGTGGGCACACATCTGGCCGATGTGCTGGCCAAGCGATTCAAATCCATTGAGAGTCTCGCTGAAAAGACCCCGGAAGAGCTGGAAGATGAGCATGAAATCGGACCCATTGTGGCACAAAGCGTTCATCAATTCTTTCAAAACCCCACGAACCTCCAGGTGATTCAGAAGCTGAAAAATGGAGGTGTGGTCTTTCCTGTGGAAAAGGATGGTTCAGGGGGTTTGCCTCTGGAGGGGAAGACCTTAGTCCTCACGGGCGCCCTGGACACGTTCACAAGGGACGAGGCTCAAAGGCTCATTGAGGCAAAGGGAGGGAAGGTAACCTCATCGGTGAGCAAGAAGACCG
>CAZSUQ010000966.1:0-2286 GCA_964609935.1 uncultured Thermodesulfobacteriota bacterium
TACACGAGTATTCCCAACCATCTCCCCTGGCTCAAACACATCAAGGGCTTTCAGGATCCCGGGAACATACTGAATCCGGGCAGAACCATCTCGGAGGAAGACAGCGAGTGGGAGCCCCCAAAGGTTCGCGAAGGGGAGATCGGTCTGACCGTGGATAATCTGAAAGAGGTCCTCGAGAAGTTGAGGGCCTGCGTGGGGGAGGAGTGGGCCAGCGACAACCCGGTGGACGTGGGCGGGTACGGCCGCGACTTCACCATCTTTTCAGGGGAGCGACCCAACATCGTCGTCCTCCCCGAATCCACCGAGCAGATCCAGGAGATCGTACGCATCGCCTATGCGCATGGCATTCCTATCGTGCCCCAGACCACCGGTTTCAATCACGGCGGGCTTACGGTTTCGCGCAAGGGCGGCATCCTGGTGGATCTCAGACGCATGGATCAGATATGCACCATCGATGACGAGGCCATGATCGTGACGGTGAGCCCCGCGGTCCGCATGCGCTCCGTGTGGTGGGAGGCCGTGAGGCACAAGGCTACCGAAGGCGTACACCTGAAGCCGATTTTGCCCCTCACCGTGGCCAGCATATCGCTGCTTTCCAACTACGTGGCCCGGGGTGCTCCGGGCACAACGGCCAAGCACGGGACCGCTACGGAACTCACCGTCCGGATGAAGTGGGTGCTGCCCAACGGAGAGATCCTGGAGATCGGCCCGGGCGTGGTTCCCGGGGTGGGCAACCTTCCTTTGCACTACTGCCCCGGCCCGGAAATCAACGGGATGTTCTTCAATGCGGACGGGCAGTTCGGCATCTGCACGGAGCTCACGGCAAAACTCTACCCCGAATATGACAATGTCAAGGAACTGGAAGAGTTCATGACCGCCACCATAGCCGAACCGGACGCTCACAAGGCCTTTGAGAAGATCATCGACGCAACCTACGATGTGGCCCGCGAAAACATCACGGAATTCCTGTACAAAGGCCATCCCGGCACCTTTGCCCTGGGAATCGCCTCAAAGATGGAGGGGACCAAGGTCA
The DNA here is from genome assembly GCA_964609935.1 of uncultured Thermodesulfobacteriota bacterium. Classification (GTDB taxonomy): domain Bacteria; phylum Desulfobacterota; class DSWW01; order DSWW01; family DSWW01; genus CAYTRL01. The sequence continues at coordinate 1,034 of CAZSUQ010000966.1, forward strand.
TGGACCTCATCAGCATGGCGCCCAGGCATCCGCTTGCGATCGTCTTTTCCGGCTATGACGAGGAAGAGATCCAGATCAAGAAGGAGATCCTCACCGAGCTGATGGAAAAACACGGGATGTTCATCATCGACGTGAGCATGTTCGGCCCCGAACTTGCGGAGATGATCTCCACCGAACCTCTCAAGATGAGCCTGGGGGTGAAGGACAACTTTGCAGGCACGTACAAGGGGGCCTTCCAGTGGACCGCCGCCCAGGTCAAAATGGACATCCTTCCCCACATCGCCAAGGAGTACGAGCGGCTGGTGGAGAAGTACTGGAAGACCTCGGACCCCAAGCTCAGCCTCGAGCATGCCATGACCGACACCGCGGTCCAGGGGCCCCTCCCATACGGGCGCTGCGGGCCCTGCGAATTCGATTACTGGTGGGACCAGGGGAACCCCGAGGACGTCAAGCGCGCCACCACCATGATCCACAAGACGAACAAGCTTCTGCTGAAGTACGGCGGGGGGCTGTGGCGCAACATGTTCGGAGCCGGGGAGTACCACCTTCCCATGTGGGGCAAGTACTTCGAGGTCCTCAAGCAGACAAAGAAATCCTTTGATCCGGCCAACCTCATGCATCCGGATGTGCTTCCCCTGACCGACGACTATTTATAACGCCTCTGGAGGAGTGTGCGTATGGTCTGTGCACTGCATCGGCTGTTTCAGAGTGAAAAGGACGACCGAATCATGGAGGGAGAGGTGTTTCCCGAGGAGGAGATCGGCATGTTCGACGGATGGAAGGAAAGGGCAAAGCTCGAAGGGATTCTCGCCACACTTGGCGGAAGTATGTTCCTTGCGAGCCGGTTGAGCGGAGATTTCAAGAAATCCCTGGCAGAACGCCACGGGATCGGGGAAATCCGGACCCGGGACCGCTCGGTTGCCTGGCGCTTCTCCATCTCCCGGGGGCGCCTTTGCGTGGCCCACGGCCCTCACCCCAGCCCGGATTTTGCCATGGTCTACACCGACGCACCCACGGCCGTGGAGATCCTGATGAAAGGGACCGAAGAGGCCTCCATGCAGGCGATCTCCGAAGGGAAACTGGCGTTTGACGGTGATATGGAGTTCGGCATGTGGTTCATGGAACTCCTGCAGAAGCTCGGTGCCATGATGAAAGAGAGAAGAGAGAAGTTCTCTCAGTGGAGAACGTAGCAAAGACAGGGCAGGGTCTCGGCCAATCCTCCTGCACCTCTCCCACCTGCGAGTTTACCCATC
>CAZSUQ010000967.1:0-2280 GCA_964609935.1 uncultured Thermodesulfobacteriota bacterium
ATTTCAATTACACGCATTCTGCTTCTTAACGGCCCTTGCCGCCTTTCCGATGTTCATTGAAGCCTCCCAATTTGTAAATGTGCTCGGGCAACCGGATACCCGACAGAACGCTACAAAATGGATCAAACAGCAGATCCCCAAGGGATCCAGAGTCGTCGTGGAGGGGAATCGTGAATACGGGCCTTCGTTGTCTGATAAAAACTTCCAGCTATGGAACCGGACGGCTCAGACATCCTACCTCTGGGACTCTTTGGCGAAGTGCCGGAATGCAGGAATCGAATACTTCATCGTTTCCGAGGAGATGGTCCAGAATGTGGAAATGGGGTGGATCCCCTCCGGCAGGATCTATCAGGAACTGGCTGAAGACCCTGATGTGGAACTCGTAAAAACGTTCAAGGGTCACAACTACCCCCAGACCTTCATGAATGTGACCCTTTGGGTTTATCGGATCCATCCGAGAGAAGCGGACGGATCATCGCCTCCCCTTCCCCAAGAATCCGCATGGGTGGAACAACCATCGGGCGGGTCCTTGCCTGCCATGAGAGAAGAAGATCGTAACGGACCGATGATCTTCATCCCGGCAGGCACGTTCCTCATGGGAACAGCCCCGGACGACCCGATCCGTGAACCGAGTCAGAAAAAGCTGGAACCCACACAGCTGGCCGGGTTCTGGATCGACAAATATCCTTACCCGAACCAACCGGACGAATTCCCCATGATCCGGGTCAATTGGTTCAAGGCAAGCGAAACCTGTGAATCCAGTGAAAAACGTCTCTGCACTGAAGAGGAGTGGGAAAAGGCATGCAAAGGACCCGGCAATCATCGCTACCCCTATGGAGACTCGTTTGAGGACAAGGCTTGTCACCTTGCCGGAGATTATTTCCACAGCTCCTTCAAACCCATCGCCTCGTTTCGACCGTGTGTGAGCGGTTACGGCGTTTTCGATATGAGCGGAAATATCAACGAATGGACCACAAGCACCTGGGGAAAAGAAGACATCAAACAATACGGTATCCGGGTGGAAAAGATGCCGCTCGGGTGGAGAAAAGGGCGTCAGCCTTTTTTCCCCATCTTGAAGGGCGGGGACTGGGGGATGAAGGCGCACGAGGTCAACTGCGCTTCCCGCAACCACATCCTTCCGCCGGACGAGAGAACCATGGATGTGGGCTTCCGTTGTTGCATGGACGGTGGAGAATGATGTTGTCTTCAGGGGTCGCTTGCCTCGAGATGAAAGACGGGGCTTCCTTGAGTCTTGTCTCCCTTACAGAACACCCCATTTCGGAAGAGGAACCGTCGGTGACAAGGCTCCTTCGATGAGGACTCAGAACAAATCCATTCCTCACTCTATGCCTGCAAAAAAGTGTTCCCAATCTTTTTGTGCTTGACTTGCCTGTCGTTTGTTCCATCTTGTGTAATATCTGATCATGAGTGGATCACCGATCTTGAAGTCCGTATGGAGGCGCCCCAGGAGCTCGGCCAGCCTCATGAATCTCTCTCGCCTCACCTCCAGATTGAGCGTCTCTGAAGACCAATTGTGAGACGACCAGATTCCTTTCTCAAAGGTCACGACCCCGGGTCTTCTTTGGACGTATTCGTTGGTGGGCACGAAGCAATTGAACGTGATCTGGTGAAACCGCTTCCCGGTTTCCGCGATACGTGTCCACGTCGCCTGAAAATCGTCTTCGGTTTCCGTAGGATAACCATAGATCATGAGCAGGTTGACACGGATTCCCTTGTCGAGGAATAGGTCGAGGATCCCATCCGTCACACGATCACTCGCCACCTTGCCCATGTCTCGCCGGACCTTGTCCGAGAAACTCTCCACACCGAACGTAATTCGCTGGAGACCTGCTTTCTTCATCCTCTCCACATGATGCCCTTGGATCGACGAGATGATACGCTGTGCGTATATGCTCCAGCTGATGGAAATCTTTTTCTCTGCCACACGATCGCAGAAACCCATAAATTCCTCGAGGTTGGTCGCCGAAAGCAAGGAATCATCGGAGAAGATGAACCGGTTCGGCCTTTCCAGGAGGAAGGATCTCCTCGATCGCGGGAACACGGTCTTGCGGATGTGGGCTTCCACCTCCAGGCACATGTTCTCACCGCTGCGGGATATCTGGTGTGAAAAATATTTTTTATTTGTGCAGAAGACGCAGTTTGCATTGCACCCCCTGCTGAACAAAACCGGAAGCCCCTCCTTGTACCTCCGGACGTCAAAATCGGAAAAATCAGGATAGGGGATACGGTCGAGATCAGGTATCCGTTCCGCAGGGGCCG
>CAZSUQ010000968.1:0-2276 GCA_964609935.1 uncultured Thermodesulfobacteriota bacterium
CGAGGGTTTTCAGAGGGAAGAAAAGGAGACAGGAGAAGGATCTTCATTTGGTCTACACCCTCTGGAATGCTCCTGTTCGGCGGCAACCTCAGCCTGTTATTCGTTTCTTTGCATCGATCCGGGCGGTTGACGGGTCCAAACGAATCGGGTAGAATTGAATAACTATTTGAATTTCCTATTTATTCTGTGCATCCTCGGTTTCAAAAAATAGCCTCGATCGATCGGATTCCCTTTTCAAACAAGTCGCCCAGGGTAGAATCGACCATGATGCAAGCCGAAAGAGAACCTTCTCTGACCCGTTTTTTTCACCTCTTCTTCAAACATTGGATACTGATCTGCGCCATTTCTCTTGCGGCGGTTTTCACGGTGATGGCCCTGTCCTATGTCTTCCCGCCTACGTACGTGTCTACATCCAAGCTCATGATCCGGTACGGAAGAGAGAACATCCCTCACAACCCCACCGGAAAGATCACCGCACCTTTTTCAACCATGTCCAACTGGGAACAAACAGTCAAATCCGAGATCGAACTGATCCGGAACCAGTTTCTGGCTCAGGAGGTTGTCGACACGCTGGGCACCGACTTCGACGCCTTTCCCCCCTCTCCCCCTCCCACTACGCTGTGGGGCAAGACCAAACAGTTTTTCAAAGACATCTTGAAAACCGTCATGGACGGACTCTCGGACCTGCTTTTCAAGGCCGGGCTCCTGGAAAGGCTGCCCCCGTACGAATCGGCCGTCCGCCGGGTGATGGGCGGCCTGCAGGTAACCATGGTCACCGACTCGATGGTGCTCGATGTGAATTTCCGGTCCATCCATCCGGGAGCGGCGAAACGGGTACTGGACCTGATCATCCAGCTCTACCTGCAGCATCGCCTGCAGGTGTACAAGGACGACGGCGCCAACCGGGTGTTCAAGGAGCAGGTGGAAGTGCAGAAACAGGTCCTGGAGCAGGCCACCGAGGATCTCGCCCACTTCAAGATGGAAAAGGACATCACGATTCTCGATCTCCAGAGAGACCTGATGTTGAAAAAACTGGACCTCCTGCGGGACAAGCTCTTCCTCTTTCAACTGGACCTGATCAAGGCCCGGGAAAAGTACGCGGAGCGTTCGAACGAAGTGGCCCTGAACAAGACCCTGATCCGCGAGACAGAGGCGGAGATCCGAAGCATCGAGACCCGGCTCAGAAAATACAATGAAGCGGAGCCCGAACTCAGCCGATTAAGTAGAAACGTCCGTGTTTCCGAAGAGGATTATTATCTCTACCACGAGAAAAGAGAAGACACCAAGATCGTGAAGACCATGAACATCGCACACATCTCCAATGTGAGCATCGTTCAACCGGCTTCCGTTCCGATTCAACCCACTCGCACCCTGCCCATGCTTCCCAACAAAACGTTCCGTCTTCTGGTGGCGCTCATCCTGGGTCCGTCCCTCGGTATATCCCTCGCACTGCTGGCCGAGTATTTCGACCCGTCGGTCAAATCGGTCCGTGACCTGGACGAACTCCTCTCCCTGCCCGTGTGGAGTTCGATTCCCGAGGACCGGGCCCTTTCACGTTGAGAGGAACACCCCCAACCCCCCATACCTGATGACGTAAGGAATCCGATTGCATGAAACAAGAAACCCGGTCCGAACTTCAGAAACTCGCCGCGAGATGCCTTCTGGAGACCTCCGGCAAAGGAACGGCGGGAAAAGCCTTCTTTTTCAGCTGCACGGCACAGGGCGAAGGGAACACAACGGTCCTGTGCGCTCTCGGAGAGCACCTGGGCAAACATGCCGGGGTGAAAACCCTTCTGGTGGATGGCAACCTTCGATCTCCCGGGCTGCATGGTTTCTGGAAAACCCCTCAGGCCCCGGGTCTGGTGGAGGCGTGCCTCTCCGACGTTCCCCTGTCCTCCTGCATCCATCAAACCCGATATTCCAACGTCTTTGTCCTGCCCGCCGGAACCCCGGGGCAAAACCTGGACGACTTTTTCACCGAGGATTCGTTTCTCTCGAAAGTGTCTGAAATAAAAAACGGATTTCGGATCATCCTGTTTGATTCCCCCCCGCTGTCGGCATACAACGATGCCCTGACCATGGGCAAAGCCCTGGATGGCACCATCCTCCTCTCCCGAGCCGAGTTCCTGCCCGCCTCGGTCATTCAAAAGACCTTTCAGCTCATGAAGGACCAGGATATTAAGCTCCTCGGGGCCATTCTCAACCGGAAGAAGCATTACGTTCCCCGGTTGATCCGGAACGCATTCCACGCCCCGGAGGAAACGTGAGAACCGCTC
>CAZSUQ010000969.1:0-2269 GCA_964609935.1 uncultured Thermodesulfobacteriota bacterium
TCACCGGTATTATAAACGGAGATGAAAATGGGGAAAGATCCTGGGATGAGACAACATATCCTGGGCCTGCATCATTTACCCCGGTGTGGGTGATAGGGATCTCATCAAAGGCATGGCCGAGGCCGGCTGCTCAGAGGTAAGCCTTGGCTTCGAGAGTGGGTCAGACAGGATGCTCGCCAGCATGAACAAGCGTTTCGACAAGAAGGTCGTGAGCGAGTTCTCCAAAATGTTAGCCGATCAACGAATAAGCCAGATGGGATTCCAACTTTTCGGGGGACCGGGGGAAACGCGGGAATCGGTGATGGAGAGTTTCAACTTGGTCGATTCCCTGCCCCTGGACTTGGTCAAGCTGTCGATTGGCGTGCGCATCTACCCACACACGGCCCTGGCAAGGACCGCGGTAGATGAAGGCGTGATCGCCCCTGATGATGATCTACTGCAACCCAAGTTCTACATACAGAAAGGCCTAGAAACCTGGCTCCGTGAAACCGCGCGCAATTGGATGGAAGATCGGCCGCACTGGTTCATGTGAACACACTGCTCCCCATACAGACACACCCGCCTATTCCGCAAGCGGCGCTCGCATCTTCACAGACACAAACTTCAAGGGTGTAGACGATGGGATTTTTGCCCGTAGAGTTTAGCAGAGGAAAAATCGAAAAACCGGGGATCGAATATGGGTCAAGTGACTGACGCAGAGGCATTGAGACGGATTTAGACAGTCTACGGATGATGGAAAACGGCTGGAGTCTGTTGGGCTCCACCCTTCCTCGAGGCAAGAAGGCGGAGCACCGTCTAAAGGTTTCGAACCCCGACCTTTAGGATTCGGCGATCGGTTGATATCAAGTAGTTGATAGTAAATTCATACTCGACGGACAGAAAAGAAGAAACATGAAATGATGAGAAAGGCCGCTTGAACGTCAGTCTCCCGTGAAGAAAAGGCGGTAGTTTGTGCATCCGGTTTCAAATCCTACAAGCTGCACGCAACCAACTGGGCGATCCTGCCGCCCAGATCTGCGCGATTATCATCGTATCGAAGGAGGACCCTGATGTCCCGGTGGCGAGAAAACCTCTGAACCGCCCGCACATCTCCCCGTGTAAGATCCAGTGCAGCGGTGATCGCGGTATGCCGAAGTCCCCGGGGGGTTGCATTGATTCCTTGTTTGCCAGCCGCTTTCCTGACGATTCTCTGAACACTTCTCGTAGAAAGACGGCTCATCAGATCTTTTTTCCGCGCTCTATCCATCCTGATGAACAAGGGGCCGGGGCGATGACCCCGGATTTTCAACCACGATGAAAGGATCTCCCTTGTCGGATCGGGCAGCGTGAGAACCTCCTTCTGAGACCGCCTTTTTCCAAGGACGGAGAAGGTGCCGGAATTGAGATCAACATCTTCAATATCCAACCGGCACACCTCGCACGTTCGTAATGCAAGATCGAAAAGAAGACGAAGGATAGCCCGGTTTCGAATCTCCACCGGACGAGAGGGACTGTTGCCCCAGTTGATCAACTGCCGAACCGCCTCGATCCCTGGACCTCGGGTGTCCAGGTATGGCCGGACTTTCTCAAAGGGAACTTCAATTCTCCAGGTAATCATCCCGAGGCGACGGGCAAAGCTCACCACCGATCTGATCGCGCTCAGGTGGAGGTTCACGGTCGCAGGAGCGAATCGCCGCAGTTTGAGATCCCCCTTGTACTTGAGTATCATCCACCTGGCCTCGAAGGAACTCCAGGAAAGGAGACTCGAAAGCGCCTTTTCCGGACAGGATGAGCAGAGGAAACCGGAAAGATCCCGGAAGGAACGCAAGTATGTCAGGCCGGTACTCGGATGCTTGCTCTGGAGGAAGAGATCAAGAAATTCCTCTGGATTCGTGTTCTTGAGGCAATCTCCGCGGAAAACAGAGGATTCAGTTTCCTGGAGTTCAAAGCGTTGGAATCCAGATTCCGTTCTCCGGTCGTCACACATGGGAGCACCCCCTTTCTTGTGAAGAACATCAGGCGAAAGGACGTAACTCCCTGATTGTAAATCAGATTATGAGAAATAGGGAAAACCGAAGAGAACAATGCCCGGAGGGATCATCCGGGCACGCGTTAAGGGTCGCAGAAAACCCGTGATTTTCAGACGCTATTTGATTTCAGAATTCACGTCGCTTTTAAAAACTCTAGCTCCGCGAACTGTCAACCCAGGGGGCCGAGCAATCTCGAGGCCTTATTCTGTTCAATGCGGCTGGCAGCAAGGTGAGCGCGCCAAAAAAACAGGTAAACATAT
>CAZSUQ010000970.1:0-2267 GCA_964609935.1 uncultured Thermodesulfobacteriota bacterium
CACCTGCGTCCTCCTGACGAGATACTGGACCAGGCTGACTTCAGCCGGGTGAATGCGAGCTGCGCTGCCACGGACAAGTTTGTCAAGGCTGGTGCCGGGTACGGTACCACCGTTCGCCCCTTCGAGCGGATGCAGTTCCTTCGCGGCACGGAGAACCTGCTGATGGACTTGGCCTGGGGCACACGAGAGGTCTACCGCCTGCGAGACCTGGTCCACGAGTTCTTCCTGCGGGAACTGGAACTGTGGGCAAAGACCGACGTAGACGGGATCCCGTTCATGGACGACTGGGGCGCGCAAGACAGGCTTCTCATCTCGCCAAAGATGTGGCAAGAGTTCTTCAAGCCACTCTACACCGACTACTGCCGCATCGCCCACAATGCTGGCAAGTTTGTCTTTTTCCATTCAGATGGTTACATCTTCGATATCGTCCCCGATCTCATCGAGGTGGGAGTAGATGCACTGAATGCACAGATTTTCTGCATGGATATTGAGGAAATCGGCCGGCGGTTCAAGGGCAAGATTACCTTCTGGGGCGAGATTGACCGGCAGTGGGTGCTCCCCTTTGGGAGTGAAGACGACGTACGCGCAGCCGTTCGGCGGGTGCGCGCCGCGCTGGACGATGGCCGTGGTGGGGTGATCGCCCAGTGTGAGTGGGGCAATGACGTGCCGAAGGAGAATGTGGAGGCAGTGTTCGAAGCGTGGCGTGGAAGAAGCCACTGAGCAGCTAAGGAGGCATTCATGATAGGAAAACAAAGGTCATTTCAGGGACCAGAGATGTCCAGGACAAGAGCACTGATCAAGGCGATGGGATACACCGATGAAGAGTTGGCGCGTCCCCACATAGGTGTAGCCAATTCATGGGCAGAAACAAGCCCGGGTCACTATCATCTGAAAACCCTGGCAGAGGCGGTGAAGGCAGGAATATGGCAGGCAGGGGGAACGCCGTTTGAGTTCTCCAGCTTTGCGCAGTGCCCGGTATGGCCTGCTGATTCTGCAAGTCGCTATGATCTCCCTACTCGAGACATCATCGCTGCGGCCGTTGAGGCTTGCACAGAGCTTCACCTTTTCGACGGGCTGGTGCTCATCTCGAGTTGCGACAAGAACGTCCCAGCTCATCTGATAGCGGCAGCACGGCTTGACATCCCCAGTATTGTCCTGCCCGGTGGCCCCATGAGAACTGGAAGCTACAAAGGTAAACCAGCCATTATTACCGATTTGGACAAGGAGACGTTCAAATACGCGGCGGGTAAGGGGACAATGGACCCGGAAGAGATGCGGGAGTTTGAGGAAAACGCTTGCCCTGGATGCGGAGCCTGTCAACTGTTAGGAACTGCGAACACAATGCAGTGCATGGCCGAAGCACTGGGTATGACGCTTCCGCTGGCCAGTACCGCACTCGCTGACTCTGGTCAACGACTCAGATTGGCCAAGAGAACGGGGATTCGCGCAGTGGAACTGATAAAGCGGCAACTTAAACCATCTCAAGTAATGACCGTGGGAGCGGTGGAAAATGCGATCCGAGTTCTCCATGCAATAAGCGGATCTACCAATGCAGTTGTGCACCTCTTGGCGCTGATAGAAGAACTGGATTTAGAACGGACCGTGGATATCAACACGTTTGAAGAGCTGAGCAAGAATGCGCCTTTCATCGCTGACGTCAAGCCTGGCGGGCAGTACCCTATGGATGCTTTTCACGAAGCCGGCGGTGTTCCTGCAGTCATGAAGCAAATCGCTTCTATTCTCGATCTGGATGTTCGGACAGTTGGTTATGATTCCTTGCGAGAGCAATTGGAGGCTTACCCGGTAAGAGATGAGGAGATCATACACCCACTGACAAAACCACTCTATGAGACAGGGATAGTTGTACTTCGTGGGAATCTCGCCACCTCCTCCGTGACGAGACCCATGGTCATGAGGGGAGAGTGCAAGACTTTCAAAGGTCCCGCGAATGTGTTTGGCTCCCTGGAAGAAGCCATTGAAGGAATAAAAAACGGCAGACTCAAGAAAGGTGAGATAATGGTACTCAGGTATGAGGGACCACGCGGGGGGCCTGGGGTCACCGACATATTCTCACTCATGGGACATTTGGGAGGATACGGACTGGGCACTGATTGTGCGGTTGTGACCGATGGGAAAGCTTCCGGGTTTTGTGAAGGACTCTACGTGGTTCAGGTTTCTCCAGAGGCGTATGTAGGCGGACCGTTGGCTCTTGTCGAGAACGGTGACGTTATTGAGATTGACATCCCCAATGGTCGTCTCAATGCCGA
>CAZSUQ010000971.1:0-2266 GCA_964609935.1 uncultured Thermodesulfobacteriota bacterium
CGTAATAATCAGATCCATTAAATAGAATCTATAACAAAAAGAGTGATCGCCCACGCGACAAGGGCAGTAAATGCAATTATACAGAAAGTGATAAGCCAAATTATGAGAATGAAAACACGATCCAGGATGACTTTAGAAGACCTTAATTCATCAAGATCCTGATGAAACCGTCTAAATACGCTCTTACACCAAAGCCATCCGATAATGATTAAGGCAATTGTAGCAACAGCTACGATTAGAATATTAGTCCCAAACACGGAGATTCCTCATATGATACTGAAAGAACTCAGGAAGTCTTGACGATTGTATATAATCAGTTTGTGCAACCGGGCACATGGTAAACATTTTAGACCGGGCGCATGGGTAACACCATTCTCCCCACCGGCCAGCGAGCGGGGAGGGGGAAGTGCCAGGTCCATTCGAATTCGCGATCGATAAGACTTTTACCTATAACTCCCCCAAAGCTTCTTCTTCTGTTCGGATTTTCTATTCCCCTCCGCAAGGTACTTTTCAATCTTGCCTTCATCCACTCTTTTGACGGTTATTTGCTTCCATGACACTGGCTCCCCTTCAAAGAATACTACGCGCATTTCTGCTTCCGCCACATCAGCATTAATTTTCAATTCTAATAGCTGAACAAAAGAACCTGTAATCAACATTTGAATAGTTGAGCCAGAAGTTGTCGCCCACAAACAAGGGTCGCTGTTCCAGCCCGCGATCACCGTACCATCGGATCTTAATTGAAACCACGCCTTTGATTCGGGCCAAGAAGCGTTGGGCCAAGTCCACGCCGTATCCGCCAGTTTGTTGCGCAGGACCATCATTTGTACCTGCTCAAGCGAGACTCCTTTTTTGGAAAGCGTTGAATCTAACGACTCTCTTTCACAACCGCAGAGCGCTCCGGCTACAATTACAACTGTTACTGAAATAGTGACGTAAGTTCTCATCCCTTCACCTCCATTGTTCTCCCCCAACCGGCCTGCGGGCGGGGAGGTGCATCACCTCTTCTTCTCTTCGCAGCCGGTACGCCTTTCAGCACTTCTTTCTCCCGGGACGAACCGCTGACGAGATGTTCGTGGCCTTGGATGCGCCTGAATCAGCCACCACGCTATCGAGTCACTGGTCCCAGAGTGTCGTAGCCTTCTCTGTTCCTGCGAGTGATTCCTATGATCTGCCTGAAGTCATCCCCTTCGGTAAAGATGAACGTTACACGACTCGTAAGGGGTGCGTCTCCACCTTCCAACGGCACTGTCACGCTGAACTCACTCTCACCGGACGGAAGAGGCCGGCGATCAGTAGCGACGAAATGGTAAACACGCCCATCGAATGACTGGTAGAAGGTCCATCCTTTCGGGGCTTTGAAGACCGGGTATCCTTCACTGTTTGTAGTGTGGGAGACGAGTTTCCAACCCTTCGGCGCCTCGGTATGAATGCCTCTCACTTTCGCTCCATTCGGATCGACCTTGAAGATGAAAGTGTCCCTACCATTCTCTGTGTCACAGGACTCGACAACACCCTGAGTGACGATCGGTGTCCCGTCTCCCTCCGTGCGTGGAACTTCGAAAACCCCACTTTCGGGCACCTGAATGTCTTTTTCGATAACTCCCGGATTCACAATGACGATCTCACCACAGTCAACGTTGAGGTAATTGTAATCTATCAACTCGACATTAATCCTGTACCGGCCCGGTAGGATCTTGTGGATCTCGAACAAACCGTCGTCCTTGCTGTATCCGAACTCACCCGATGAAGCCCATATAGGTCGTATCCCGCTCTTGATCTCGGTAGGGACCAGGGTAACCCTCGCCGTGGTTGACTCAAGGCCACTCTCGTGCATGACTCGTCCACACCAGGTCGCGAAATGCGCTGCCGGGCCGAAATCGAGCACCATGTCTTCTTCTTTTAATTCGACGATTTTTTGTTCTCTTGTGAAAGGGATCTTCGGTTGATGTCGCGTTTGCCGTGTGCTCGGCGCGTAGGCCCTCACCCTCGTTTCTCCCGGTTTAAGAAGGGGTGTTCTGTAGTAGCCATCGGCACCGGAGATCACGTAGTTCTGAAATGGGATTGCTGACTCGCCTTCTCCCCTCACATCATAAAACTCGATGATGACACCAGGACATGGCTTTCCGTTGTCGTCGATCACTTGGCCGCGAATTCGATGACCCTCCTTCTGGAGCTCAATATCGGGGGCTTTGCCGGTCTTGTAGTCTTCCACCTGGCCCACCGCATATTCGGGGTGGACTGCGACGAACGAAAAATCATCATC
>CAZSUQ010000972.1:0-669 GCA_964609935.1 uncultured Thermodesulfobacteriota bacterium
GATCGCGGACGCCGTGAAGGGCGACCGCCGCTCCGTCATCAAAGACCTTCCGGGCATCCTCCGGCCGGCCTTTTGCCAGATGAAATTGCCCGATCTCTCTCATGAGGAGAAGATCCCCGGGGGTTTTTTCCAGCCGGGCTTGAAGCTCCTCCAGCGGGCGGGTCTTCCAGGGGTGCTGCAGCCAGCTGAACCACTGCTCCGGGTGTTTTCGGATCCAATATTCGATCAGGGAAGCTATTTTTGCCGACAGATTGTAGACGTCCCTTTCCATATCCCCTGTCCGCTCGTAGGGAACCTCCTCGGCATGAACGCGATAGGCCCCGTCCTTGTCATAATACGCCTTGAGAAAACAGATCGGCACGTCATTTTTCAACGCGTAGTATGCCGGCCCGCGGCCCATGGAGATGGCCCGGCCGAAAAACGGAACAAAAACTCCCCGGTACCGGTAGTCCAGATCCGTTGCAAAACAGACGTATTTGTTTTGGGCAAGGAGCTTATCGATATAGTACCTGGCCTGCTTTGTGTATACGAAATTGCATCGGAGGATCCGGTGCCTGAGGTCGGTGGCAAGCTTGTCAACATAGACCGTGGGCATGCGGGACATCACGATATACGGAACGTACTTTGATAAAAACTCCTTTTCCCCGTGCTTGACGTACATGTGATATG
>CAZSUQ010000972.1:679-2264 GCA_964609935.1 uncultured Thermodesulfobacteriota bacterium
GACCATGCCCATCAACTGTTCCCAGTTATTCATGTGCGGCGACAACACGATGAGGCCGCGGTTCCTGTTCGTCAGTTCCATGCGGACGTTATCCGCCGCATCCACATCTTTCGCCTTTTCATAATTATTCTTCAACATCTTCTTGTTGACCATGATCTGCTCCAGGATGGTCATGCCGGCGTTGCGGGCGACCGCCTTGAAAATCCGGAGAACCTCCTCCCGCGACTTCTCCGGAAAGGCCTCCTGGATCTGCCTCACCGCGTTATTCTTGATCGGCACGATCATTGTGCAGAAGAGAAAACCAAGACTGCGTCCCAGGGGTGGGATCAGGCTGTTAGGAACGAATAGGCTCAACAGCCTGAAGAAACGCATGAAACAGTCCTCGAGGAAATGAAATAGTTTTCTTCTCACGATGGGCTTCCTCCGTCCTGCTGATCATTCGAAGATGACGTTCGACGCGTCCATTCCATCCTGCTTCAACGTGTAAAGGACAGTTGTGAAAAGAACAGTTTCTTCCCCTTTGATTTTGGAAGATGGACAATAATGGATCTCGACATCCCGTTTGTCAACAGGAAAGGAGGTAAGACCTTTAGAGGTAAAACCTTCTTCGAAGGGTTGTTTGTGACATGTTTCAGCATGAATTCAATGGCGGGATCCATGCGACTCCCTGGAGCCGAAGATCCGGAAGGAAGAGCGACGGGGGGACGTCCCCTCCGTCCGGATTTCAGCCTTTTGCCTCAAAGGGCAAAAATCTTCTTGACATGAATGGGGACTTTCGCATATTCTTCTTTGTACAGTCGTTCAAATAAGAATGGAGGAAGGACCGACATGTCACCCAAGCTGGGGATGGAACCTGTACGAAAGAAACAGATTCTCGCAGCGATGAAGAAGTGCGTGATCGACAAGGGGTTTCAGCAGACCTCCATTCGAGAGATCGCAAAGGCATCCGGCTTGAGTGTGGGGCTGATCAACTACTACTTCGGAAGCAAGGAAAAACTCCTGGCGGAGCTCATGCAGGATCTCCGGCGGGAGATGGAGGCTACTCTGGAAACGCACCTGCCTCCATATGAAGACCCGGAACGCATGCTTCGCTCCATCCTCTCCGGCTACTTCGGTCATTTGAAAAAGAGCAGGGAATATCTGGCGATCTTTGTCAATCTTTTGGGTGTGTCCTTCAAGGATGAGGGCATCCGGGAGATCACCGCCCGGAGCTATGCAAAATACCGCTATTCGATACGGGCGGTCATCGAGTTCGGCATCTCGGAGGGGATTTTCAGGGAGGTGGAGGCAAACCGGGTGTCTTCCATCATTATGGCCTTCACGGACGGGTTGCCGATTCAATGGATGATGGATCCGGACACCGTGACCCTTGGCGAGGAAAGCAGACTCTTTGAGGAAATGGTACTGGGATATCTGAAGAAGTAAAAAAATTTAATTTTTAAATTGAACATATGTACAAAGAAAACGGTCTGGCCACTGGGGTCAGGAACTCGAAACCAAAAGACACATGGCAAAAGAAAGGAGAAGAAACATGAACAAACTGCTCACCATCACATGCCTCTGTTTCCTGGTAGCCTGCGGTTGT
>CAZSUQ010000973.1:0-2262 GCA_964609935.1 uncultured Thermodesulfobacteriota bacterium
GTCCACACGCCCGGGCATACGCCGGGGAACTGTTGCTTTTATGAAACCCGGAACAGGATCCTTTTCAGTGGGGATCATATTCTGAGGAACATCACGCCCAAAGCTCTGTTCGAGCTGAACAAGGAGTTGATCTGCGATCCGGGCTATTTGAGTCTCAGGGCTTTTCAGCAATCCCTGGACAAGGTTTTGGCACTGGACCCGAGCTACGTCTTCCCTGGCCATGGAGAAAGGGCCGAAGATCTGCCCGGCCTGGTCGCTGCCTATCAGGAACACCACAGGGAACGGATGGATCGTATCTGGGGGACGATCAGAGACGAACCAAGGCCCCTGTACCATATCATCGACCAGGTATTCGACGTGGTGCCTGAGGGGGATGTCTTTCTGGCAATCTCGGAAATGCTGGTTCACCTAGAGATCCTTGCGGAACAAGGTCGGGTAGAACTTACGGACCCGGGCCCCCCGGCCATCTACCAGGCTCTATGAGCCTCGGGTTCATATTGGAACGACAGAGAAAGATAGGTAGACTTTTCATAGGATGACGGAGGAGCCATATGGTGGAGAAAAAGGTAAAGAAAAAGGGCGCTGCGAAAAAGACAGCCTCCAAAAAGAACGCTGCCAAAAAGACCGCGGCGAAGAAGTCGTCCAAGAAAAACGTGACCAAGAAAACAGCCGCGAAAAAGGCCCCTAGAAAAAAATTGGCCAAGAAGACCGCGGCGAAGAAAGCGCCGGCAGGCATGTCTCCCGGCAAGAGCGGGAAGAAATTAATGCCGGGGGGCAGAATTCCCACTACTCCGGAGATTCACACAAGCGACTCCCTGGAGGACTGGACCAACACTGAGAAAATAATCCTGGCGCGACGAAGCGTACGGAGATTTAAGAAGAAGCAGGTACCCGAAGAGCTGATTCGGCGGATTATCGAATGCGGCCGCTTCGCCCCCTCGGCAGGCAATATGCAACCCTGGCGTTTTGTGGTCGTCCGCGACCCTAAGATGATCGCAGAGATGGAAGCTGACGGCCAAAAGGCCATATCTGCTATCGCCAAGGTAATCGATGACGAGAATCATCCCTGGAGAAGACATCACACCAAGCTCCTTCAGCTTCTCAGGTCCAATACCTTTAACCCTGCTCCGATGGCGATGGCAAAAGGCTGTGCTGAAGGCGAATTTGAGTTTTACTGGGGCGCCCCAACGGTGATCCTGCTCTTCAAGGACAAGCGCGGCATTGGCACTCCTGATGTTGACCTTGGCATTTGCGGACAGAACATGATGATCGCCGCCCACAGTATGGGGTTGGGCACCTGCTGGATTGGCGTGGTCAGCAGCCTTCAGCTTTACCCAAAGTGGAGAAAGCTCTTTAATATCCGCTACCCCTGGTACCTTGAGCAGGGGATAATCGTGGGCTACCCTTTAGGCGAACCCAATGGTTTCGCCCACCGTGAGATCCAGCACGTGGATTGGTTCGATGAGGACGGCCACCGGGTCGTAAGCTAAAAGGAGGGAAACATGTTTGGTAAGAAAGAGGACTATTCCGGCCCGGAGTGGATCAGCAGGCGTGACCGTTTTTACATCACCGATTACTACCAGCGGAAGGTGTTCGCCCGCCTCTCGGGCGATATAGAAATTCTCGACGAATACTGCAACGCCTGCGGCTTTTGCGTCCAGGTATGTCCGATGAAAATCCTGGAGCTCGTGGCTCGAGAAAAACCGATCAAAATCGGCAAGCGGACGATCACCAAAGTGATGCGGACCATTGAGGAGATGGACATTTGCGCTGCCTGCGGTGTCTGCGAGGCAGCCTGCCCCAGGGACGCCTGTTACGTCTCCAAACCGATCTTCTATCCGGATAGCAGGTTCAAAACAACATGGAACAAAGGCCCTTTGAGCCTGCCGCGCCTTTTCAAAGAGAAGGAAAGCAACAAGGGGCGGAAAACCGGGCGCTAGCAACAGGCCACCGTACCACCCAAGGCGGCTTGACGACGAGGTGGAGCTTTCAGGGCTTTCTATTGAGGGGTACATTCAACGATTCAAATTCGGGGGTGCCTAATGAAGTTAAGCCCTGCCTATCGAACATTGGCTGAAAAAATGCTGTTTCAGCAAAACAACAAGAATTTCAGCATGCCCGATTCTGCTCTCAGGATTGTTTCCTTTGCATTCACCGAAGAAGAAGCCCAGATCGCAAGCCAGTTAGGTTTCATTCCCCGAACGGCAAAAGCCATTGCACGTAAAGTAAGGCGCCCTCTTCATGAGGTCGAGCCGGTTCTCA
>CAZSUQ010000974.1:0-2262 GCA_964609935.1 uncultured Thermodesulfobacteriota bacterium
GTGGGAGATCGGTTTTGACGTGGAGGCGGGTGAAGTCTACTCCATCATCGGATCCAACGGCGCCGGGAAATCGACGATACTGAAAACACTCTCAGGTGTGATTGCTCCATCTTTTGGAAAAATAGAATTTCTTGGAGCCCATGTGGAAGGCAAGGGCGCCAATGTCATGGTGGATCGCGGCATAGCCCTTGTACCCGAGGGAAGGGGGCTGTTCTCCAGTCTCACGGTTATGGAGAACCTGGAGTTGGGCGCTTTTACGAAACGGGCCCGACCTATGATGAAGGAGACCTTAAAGTGGGTAGCTGAGCTCTTTCCGATCGTTGAGGCACGGAAAGGCCAGCTTGCCGGCAAGATGAGCGGGGGTGAGCAGCAGATGGTTGCCATTGGCAGGGCACTCATGTCCAGGCCTAAACTTCTTATGCTGGATGAACCTTCGCTGGGACTGGCCCCCCTGATCGTGAAGACCGTGTTTGAAATCATAAAGACACTGAACGAACAGGAGGTAACCATCCTGCTGGTGGAGCAGAACATTCATCAGGCATTAAGAACTGCAAACCGTGCCTTTGTGCTCAAGACGGGTAGGGTCACAATGATGGGCAGCGGGGAGGATCTTTTGGCTGATCCGGAGATTCAGAAGGCCTATATGGGAACCTTAGGCTAGGGGAGAGATACTCGAAATGCCACCTTTTGAAATCATTTGCCAGCTCCTGGTGAACGGTATTCTTTTCGGGACCATGTACGGCATTGCGGCTCTTGGTCTCAGCCTCATTTTCGGGACCATGAGGATCATATTCCTGGCCCAGGGAACCATGATCATCCTTGCAGCCTACGGCTGTTTCTGGCTTTTCAAGTTCCTTTCCATAGACCCCTACCTCTCAATCATTATTATTGTCCCGGCATCTATGCTATTCGGTTCAGGGCTCTACCAGGGCCTGTTCAGGAAGATTGCCAAAGCAGGGCCTGGCCCCTCCCTTTTAGTCGCCTTCGGGCTTGTGGTGCTTTTAGAAAACCTCATGACGGTGCTCTGGAGCGCAGATGTTAGGGCCGTTGATACAGGTTACACGGCTTATGGTCTCAAGTTCCTTGGCCTTAGAATCTCCTTTACCCGATTGATGGCCTTAATCATGGCCCTGCTCTCTACAATCGGGGTAAGCCTTTTCCTGAAGAGGACACTTATGGGAAAGGCGGTCAGGGCTGCTTCGGAAAACCTTAATTCCGCTACCCTGGTTGGAATCACGCCCCACTGGGTCAACGGGGTCGCCTTTGCTGTGGGGATTGGTTTGGCCGGCATGGCAGGGATTGCCACAGCGACGACATACGCATTTGATCCCTATTTCGGCTTTATTTTTACTCTTAAGGCCCTGATTGCAGTGGCCTTGGGGGGCCTGGGCAACATTTTTGGAGCGCTCCTGGGAGGTATCCTGCTCGGCGTCATTGAAAGCCTGGGGGCCTTTTGGACCAGTGGCGGCTGGGCTAACGTCATGTCATTCGGCGTGTTTCTACTGGTCCTGCTTTTACGGCCTGAAGGTCTCTTTACCCGATCCTCCGGCAGTGCGGGAGAAGGGGCGATGCCCGCAGTTCCTGATGTTACACCGTCTCAGGCCGTGACCGGATCTTCGGAGATGAGGCCAAAAGTACGTATCACCATGCCCTTTCTGATCGTCCTGGCGTTCTGTGTCGTCCCCGTTGTTGTTGATCCTGACAAAAGTTACATTGTCTATCTTCTTTTCCTGGCCTTTACCTACATAACCATGGCCCAGGGCTGGAACCTTGTCGCAGGGTACACGGGACAGATGTCCCTTGGCATCCACGGTTTTTTTGGTCTGGGGGCATATGTTGTCGCCATTGGTTGGCTCCAGGGTATAACCGGATACTTTGATCCCCTGGGATTTCTCCTTGCTGGGTTGGTCGCAGTGGTCCTAGCCATTGTCGTCGGTATTCCGCTTCTTTCAAGACTCAGGGGAGACTACTTTGCCCTGGGAACCCTGGGACTGGGAGAGATGTTGAAGGTCATCACCATCCAGGGCGGGGATTTAACGAACGGACCTACCGGTCTTATGCTTCCCTCCTCCGCCTATAGCTCCATGATCCCCTATTATTTCACGGCCCTGTTCTTTGCAATACTGGCCACGGCAGTAACCTATTTCATGGTCAAATCCCGGACGGGATTGGCCCTGATAGCCGTCAGGGAAGATGAAACGGCAGCTGCTGCAAACGGCATCAGTATCCTGAAATACAAGGTCCTGGCCTTTGCCGTAGGGG
>CAZSUQ010000975.1:0-2260 GCA_964609935.1 uncultured Thermodesulfobacteriota bacterium
CCCGTCTTTTTTGCCAATGCAGCGAGACGTTTTTCAATTTGTTCCGGCAGCCTGACGGTAAGCATTTTCCGTCCTCCGTGGTTCGATGAATCTTTGATATACATGTAAATCATAACATGCGCTGATCTGCTCCTGCAATCATATTTCGCCGGCCTTGGTTGACACATCTTCCTGGAAACTCCGAAAGAAATATCGTTCAGCATTCATCTCAAGGGATGCAGGGCTTGTCTTGAGCCAAGCATTTGACGTTTTCGAACTCGCGTTCGACCTGTTGGAGTACCCGCTCCAAAGGAAGTGTCGGCCGGTGGGTCAGGTCAACAAAGAATAGACTTTTACGACACCTGTTAAAGTCCGGTGTTTACCCATTGGATGGCTCCATATGGGCGATCATTAACAGGAATCATGACAAAACGTCCGGCGGTGCCCGATTTCAGATGAATCACCGAAAAAATCCTGTTCATTCATCAGGGGATATATAAAAGGCCGGATCCGAGGAATTGTTCGGGTCAATCGCTTTCTTGATCATTTTCATGTACTTGACAAAGTCAAGGGTATTATGACTCATGGCCGCCTTCAAGGCCGCTTCCTTGTAACTCAGCGCATTTTCCAGGCTGTTGATTCCAAGCCTCATTTCCGCAACGATGTGATCAGCCTTTTCCAGTTCTGCAACGGTTTTCTTGACCGATTCTCGACAGGCAGGGTCATACTGTACAAGACTCTCCACATGTCCGCTTCCTTCTCCGTAGGTGACCAACCAGCTCATATAGGGGATGGCATTGAGCACGGCTCCGGAGTCATAAAGCCCACCTACGATCATATCCCAGGCTTTCGCACCCAGAACGCCCATGGCATCCATGGCCTCGTCGCCGATTCCTGTTATCATAAAGGACCCGGTAGGCCTGAAAGCCGCCTTGAGTACTCCCGCACCGGTCAACACGAGATTATACAGGGCACCTTTCATAGGCTGATCGAGAGGAAGTTGTTCTGCTGTTGTTTCCTCAAGGATTCTCGAGAAAACCTTCTGTTTGTATTCCATCTCCCGTTTCGAGCTGGCATCGATAGCGACAGTCGCACCATACGGCCCGATGGCATCCAGCATCTCTTGAGGTATGCCCTGAATGATGGAATACAATTCGTCATTTGATTCAGTTGTCAGCGCAAAAAGGATTCCTACGGGGAAGCGTTGAAAGTGATAGGCGATGGATTCCTCATACAACAACTGATTGAAATCGTTCAGCCTGTTCACGTCCGGAAAATACAAGGCATACACCTCAAAATTTTCCGGGAGTTCATTTTCATAAAGCGGCCCTTTTCCCTTCAACTTCGGTTCCGCCGGGCCGTACCACGGGTAGATCTTGGTGGCGAGCCTGGTAAAGACGCCGTTCCCTCCGTTCGCGCCGCCGTAACCTCTCAACACGCCTCTGAGGCTGGGACCCGGCCCGTCGGCGTTCACCCATTCGCCACTGCACCCCAGCGATCCCAATCGAATCAGTTCCCCGTCGGGAAGCACCCACTCCACACCCAGGAGGTTGCGGCTGCCGTAATCGGTGCTGATGTTGCTGGCCCCACTCCCGAAATGGGCGGCCGTACCTGCCATGACCGAACAGCTCGGTCCCGAGCTCAGCATGTTCGGACGCAGTCCGAGTTTCCGGGTCTCCAGGAACAGTTTTGCCTGCGACACATAAGGCTCCACCACGGCGATCCGGTTTCTTTCGTCTATTTCAACGATACGGTTCATGCGCCTCAGGTCGATGGGGATAAACGGCGTGTCCGAACTGAGGGCGGCCACCTCGAACCCGGTTGCATGTGCCCGGTACTTCAATCCGAAACGGTTGCATGCCTTTACGATCGCCTGGACCTCCTCCGTGTTCCCGGGCATGATCACGGCAGGCGGCCTTGGCGAGAACTTGTCTCCAAACAGGAGTTCATTCCCCCACACAAAACAGTAACTGTCCAGATCAGCCGGCTCCCGGGAGATATAGTTCGCCCCCACGATACCTTCCAATGCCCTGTAGGCTTCATCGGATATTGTCATGATCGTCCTCTTCTTTCCTAAAGAGCCTGCTGAACAAGGTCGATGATGTCGTAGATCTTCATCGTGTCGCCTGTTTTGGTGACGCAGTCCTGAAAACTGCTCTTGCACCAGGGGCAGGAACTCACCAGGGCCTCAGCCCCCACGGACCCCGCCTCTTCAATCCTTTTTGCGGCAGTCGATTCTGCAAAATTGGGGTAAGCTTCTTTCACGCCGCTCCCGGACCCG
>CAZSUQ010000976.1:0-2260 GCA_964609935.1 uncultured Thermodesulfobacteriota bacterium
CCGGAAGGCCTGTGCATCGGAATCAAACGGGAATTTCATGCTGGAGTTCCGCCAGGGACATTTCAAGGGACATGAAACGACGGAGAAGACCGGCAAGAGGGCCATACGCTCCTATATGCTGAAAAATCTTTCCAGGCACCGAAAAACGTTCCCCCTTCGAGATCCGGAAGAAAACGAGTATTGTGTGGGCTGCCACCGCGTTGTCATGCCTCCCGAGTTCGTGGGCGATCGAAAACTCGTGCTTGGAGACGTGCACACGCCCTTTATCCAGTCCAAGTCGGCTGCGGAAAGGATCTCCTGCTCGGAATGCCACATGAACCTTGCCACCTACTGGGGCCAGGCCTATCATGCAAGGCCCGATCACCGCACACCGGGCACGAACAACGCCATAGCCAAAATGGTCCTGCCCCCGTCACCTGTTGAGTCCGATCTCGGTGAACTCGACCGAGTCACGGAGGCTTTTCTCAGAGGCAACTATGCGGTACCGGGATATGAAGTGCTCTACCTCCGTCTCATCGCGAACAGGAAACACGATGCCTTCGTGCGCTATCTCCAGGACAATCCAAAGATCAACCTTTCGATCCTTGCTCCCCCGTTTGCTTCTGCCGGGCAGGCGCTATCCATCGTCATTCACCTCGAGAACAAGACCGGCGCCCACATCATCCCCTCAGGCCCCATCGACCTCAATCAATACTGGCTTGAGGTCATTGCGGAATCCCAGGACGGCCGCCGACTCTATGCAAGCGGCGTCATGGGCCGGGATCATTTCCTGCCGGAGAACACGATCCTTTTCGGGGGCATCCCCCTCGATGAAAAGGGACAACCCGTGGAGAAGCACAGGTTCTGGCAGACCCGCTCGGTCAAAGACAGGCGCACCATCCCGGTGGACGGCTCTTATGACCAACCCTTTGTTATTGATGTGCCTTCCGGACTCACCGGCAAGATTCGCATCAAAGCCTCATTCTGTTACAGGCGTTACAACCAAAAAATGGCGGACTGGATCTATGATTCAGACGGGACCACGTTTCCGGTCTATCGATACGGATCGGCGCAGGTCGAGGTGGACATACGGGCCGCAGATGCCATGAAACCGATGCAGACCACAAAAAGCCTTACCGCAGATAAAGAAAGGATCATGCAGAGGTAGGACGCTGGGAATCAAGGTGTGACAGGGCCGTCCGGAGTCGCTGCCGAATGGGCACTCCATAGGGGCAAACGCCTTTACAGAGCGGGGTTGTACACGACAGACAATGCTGCGGTCGCCTCCCCTGCGAGACGGCGCTGTAATTCCACCGGGCAAAGGATAACAGGCCATAATCTCGTCTGTACTGATCACACCGCAAGATGCTGGGGATCTCCACACCGTGGGGGCATGCATGCAAGCAACTCCCACAGCCTACACGACAGTAGGCCCGTGAGGTTGAAATGCGGTGGAGCACCAGAGCCGCTCGGTCCGAAAACGTCAATGCCTCGCCGGAAGCAGAGAGATACTCGTCGAGGTGGGATCTGTTCGGGATCGTCAGGACAACCGAATGGACTCCCGGCTGTTTCAGAGCCCAGGTAATGGCGGCTTTTGAGAACGGCGATGAGCCCTCGGATCGAATGCCCAGGCCTCTGGCATTCGCCAACACCTTCATGGCAACAACCCCGACTCCCTGACCGGCGGCCATTTGCAGGACCTCTTTCAATCGAGGGGAATGCATAAAATTCAGTGCAACCATGATCATGTCAAATCGACCGCTTTTTATGGCGTTTTCCATGATCGCTTCCAGCCGGTAGGGGCCGTGGGAGGAAATCCCTGAAAACCGGACTTTTCCCTGTTTGCGCAGGGAGTCAAACAGGTTGAAGGTCTCCTCCCCTTCTTTTGTTTCTCGGTCCAACCAACCGAGATTATCCCTGCCGGGCTCTCCAACGCCATGAACCTGCATAATGTCAATATGATCTCTCCCCAGCTTCTGAAGCGTATCATCAACACAATGCTGGATGCTTTCGGAAAATGATTTCTCCGTAAAAAGGGAGCCTAGGCCGAAACACTCCGCCTTGCTGGCAACGATCGTCTCCTTGCGCATCCTCGGCTCCAATCGAAAGGCCCTTGCAAGCATTTCGACGCTCCAGGCATATCCGGGGACGATATCAAAATAATTCACACCCCGGTGAAAAGCTACCACAAGGAGCCGGGGATCTTTGGCCACGGCAACGCCGAATCCAATATCACAGACCTTCAATTACGTTCGACCCAACACGTTGCGGCCCACGATAT
>CAZSUQ010000977.1:0-2257 GCA_964609935.1 uncultured Thermodesulfobacteriota bacterium
ATGAGGTGGTACAATTCCAACAACACGGCCGGCTTCATTGTGGACGGGGTCACGTCCCCCCAGGAAGCACAGGTGGAAGACGGCCTGGACGAGTGGCGCTGCCTCGTGGGGCCCAACGGCTGGATGCTTCATCGCAGCATGTGGGATGACTTCTATCTTTCCCAGGCGGAGATCAAGGTTCGCTACAGGGACGATTTGAAACACGAGGATTCACCGGAATACTATCCCGGCGACCTGGGCTATTATGCCGTTGAGTCCAAGGTGAAAAGCCTGAAACCCAGAACCTACGGGTTTCAGCTGGAGTGGTACTGGCCCTACGACTTTTACGGCGAGGAGACCCTGAAGACGGATGTGATCGAACAGATCATGAACATCCGGGACCACCCTCTGCGGTTGAAGATACTGGGACGCGAAGTGCCCAGCACCGCCCCGCAGCCGACCCTCCTGGACCCGTGAGGGTCAGGACGCCCCCAGGAGGTCATTCTCGCTCAACATGTCTGCGGACTTCTCGTTCTCATACCTGAGCAGCCCCAGGTCTTCGTACCGGGGACGCAGCCTGTCGCTCAGCAACCCGATCTTCTTGATGTTCGGAATCAGCCTGTTGAACAGGGAATGCCGGAACTCCTTCATGCCCGCCGAGTTCATGATGATGTTTTCCCACTCCTTACGGCTGACCTTGTGGGCAAACATCTCTTCGTAGATCTCCACGAACAGGAATCGGTTTCTCAGCAGCCGCGCAATCTCAAAGGCCCAGTCTTCACGGTCCTTTGCCTTTGAGGCCGAGACCTCCTTTTTGTAGAAATCCTTGAGCGCAATGACACCGTAGTGAACGTGGCGGGCCTCGTCGGTGATGGTGCCCTTGAGGATTTCCTTGATCAGGGGCTCCTTGGTGAACTTGTACAGGGTGGAAAAGGCACCCAGGGCGAGCCCCTCCACCATGATCTGCATGCCAAGGTATTTGAGGTCCCAGTCACTCACACTACTCAGGTAGTGCAGAATGGTGTACAGGTTGTCGTCGATTTCATAAACCTTGTTCAGCTTCTCGTTCAAATAACGGTAGAAGACCTCCACGTGCCGGGCTTCATCCATGACCTGGGTGGCCCCGTAGAGCTTGGCTGAAACATCCCCGTGGACCTCCACCGTCTGGCAGGACACGTGCAGCGCGCCCTGCTCTCCGTGCAGGAACTGGGAGAGGATCCATGCATTGCACGCGTGAATCAACTCGGCCTCCCCTTTCTTGTCCTTTGGCCACAGGTCGGTTCCGTAGGTGGGAATCAGCCTGGCCGGGAAAAGGGACTTTTCCATGTCCAGGGGATCCACATTTGTTTCCCACTTCATGTCGTCCGAATCCCACTGTTTCTTCTTCCCCATCTTGTAGATCTTGTCGAACTCGTTTCCGCTCGCGATGTCTCCGTAATCCCAAGCATAATCCACCGGGCAGCCGTTCTTGACCTTGGAGTGCTTTCTGCCTTTGGCCGACTCGAAAACAAACCCCTCCAGGGCGGATGGAAGGAGGTTCAGAGCCACTTTTCTGTTCCGCATGACCATCTTGCCCACGTCCGGAAGTATGCTGATGACATTGTTTGCCTTGGATTGAAGATCCATTTTTCTCCTTCTGTTATTGAAGGTCGACTGCCTGGTAACCATCGGTTACTAACCAATGGTTACTTTACATTAGTTTACCTTTTGAGTCAAGAATAAAATCTCCCTGTGGCAGAAACTGGAATATGTCGCCTTTTGGAGTCCGGAGCGGAAGGGCTGACCACCAAGCTGGAAGACTATCAGAAGCTGGATGCCGGAGTTTCGTTAACTTATAAAGAAAATTACCAGGCTTTTCTAAATGTCTACAATATTCTCGGCCAAGACATTGAAACCCTGGATGATCTATACACGATCATTGACGGCGAGCCAATCCTAAAAGGAGGTATTCGTTGCAGGTGGTAAAGCATCTAAAGTAAAATTCTCCTTAAATCCATTACACCCGAGTGCGTAATTACCAGAGAGGCTCCTCCCGCTGTTTTTTCCATTCTAAGAGTATTTGTCACACCGACCTGGAATATTTCTAGGATGATTTTCTTGGCCTCTTTGATGATCGTCAATAGCTTCTGAGCGGGCGGCAATGCTGAAATATGCAATGGCGACATCAGACGATCTAACCTGACTTCTACCTCATGAAAGAATCCACCGCGGTTTTAAACCTACGGTTGGCATTCCAGTTACGGCTTGGGCCGATTGCATGTTCAAGAGGGCAAGTTTG
>CAZSUQ010000978.1:0-2256 GCA_964609935.1 uncultured Thermodesulfobacteriota bacterium
AGTACGCGAATTTTCTCCTGGAGAGCGCGGTGTCGGTGGCCCGGATGCTCGGAGGAGACCAGCCGTTCGATGCCCTCCAGATCCTCCTGCCCGTGGGGATATCCTTTTACGTGTTCATCGGGATGAGCTATTCCATTGATTGTTACAGGGGGAAATTCCAGCCGATCCGGTCGTTTCCTCTTTTTGCATGTTATCAGTCCTTCTTTCCGCAGCTCCTGGCAGGGCCCATCGTGCGGGCGCACGAGCTGGTGCCCCAGCTTCAACGAAAGGAGCATCCCTTCCGGCCCGAGCTTTTCGAAGAAGGCATCCGCCTGCTCATGATCGGGCTTTTCAAGAAGATCCTCCTGGCCGACAAGCTGGCACCCATTGCAAACCTCGGGTTCAACAACGTACAGGCCCTGACCGGTGTGGATGCGTGGGTCTCCGCCCTGGCATTCACCTTCCAGATCTACTTCGATTTCTCCGGATACACGGACATCGCCAGGGGGAGCGCCAAGCTGTTCGGGTACCAGCTGCCCGAGAATTTCCGTCTGCCCTACCTGGCCAGGAACCCGCGAGACTTCTGGAGGACGTGGCACATAACCTTGAGCAACTGGCTACGGGACTACCTGTACATCTCCCTTGGCGGCAACCGCCGCTCACAACGCAGTATGTACATCAATCTCGTCATCACCATGGCCCTTGGTGGGTTGTGGCACGGCGCGGCATGGACCTTTTTCATCTGGGGCGTGTACCACGGCCTGCTCCTCGTTCTTCACCGGAAGCTCCTGGATCTTTGCGCGGCCGTCCCTTCCTTGAAGGACTTCCTCGACTCCCGGGCAGGGGGAGCGATTTCGGTTGCAACGACCTTTTTGCTCGTTGCGTGGGGCTGGGTCTTCTTCCGCGCAGACACCTTTGGAGATGCGGTCTCCGTGTTCGCTGCCATGTGCCGCCTGAGCAGCGCCGGTCCCGTGACGGCCATGCTCCTGCAGTCCCCTGTATTGATCTTCGGGGGCTGCCTCCTCCTTTATCATGCAACCAAGATGCTTCTCAGGAGGTTCCGGAACGCCTTCCCCCTGCTTCGCTGGTTCTGGACCTATGCGGCCCTGGGCTGCCTCCTGTTCACCGTGGTCTACTTCACGAACTTCCACGTGGGACAGGCAGAGCAGGCTCCACAGCCGTTCATCTACTTCCAATTTTAGATTACACGAAGTTTACTTGAGGAAGAGGGCCTCGCTCATCCCCTCACCCTGGAAACCGCTCTCAAAACCAGGGCGATGGGCTCCGGCATCCATCTTCATGTCAATGTCGTAACGGCTCATGAAACGGAAGA
This sequence comes from uncultured Thermodesulfobacteriota bacterium, assembly GCA_964609935.1. Classification (GTDB taxonomy): domain Bacteria; phylum Desulfobacterota; class DSWW01; order DSWW01; family DSWW01; genus CAYTRL01. The sequence continues at coordinate 1,313 of CAZSUQ010000978.1, forward strand.
TGATGGGGCGGTGAAAAGCGGTTAATAGGTGAAGAGTTCGTTCAGGGAGTAGCTCTTTCCCGCAGCCTTGTTGAGCGCATTGAGGATCTTGGTTTGGACGTTGGGTGTCAGCCTTCTGCCCTTGCAGGCCCGGGACACCATCTTGTGGGTGATTTGCTCGGTGGAGACAACCACCAGGTCATGCGGCTTCAGGCCAAGTTCGGTCATGATTCCTGCAATCGGTTGCTCACCGAGATTTCGTTCCCCGTCATCCTTCATTCCAAGACCCGATCTTTATAAACCAAGAGGTGGAATCCACTTTACTGGCCGCAGCACTTCTTGTACTTCTTCCCGCTTCCACACGGGCAGGGGTCGTTCCGACCCACCTTCTTTTCAGCGGTCTTGGGTTTCGCCGGATTCAACAACATCTCCAGGTCAACGATATCCTCCGGCTGGTCCGGGTCCAGTTCGATTTCCGCTTCCCAGTCGTTTTTCTCGAAGATCGCTGCGACTTCCTTCATCCTTTTCTCTGTCTGTACATGGACAACCGCGGGTCTCAATTCCGTACCCAGCTTGCCCTCTCTTTTCCCATCAAAGATTCTTTCCGTCTTTTTACTGCTAAATGGGTTGTCCATCTTTTCACCATTCAGAAAATGATTGGGTGAATCTGCCGCATAACGACCAAACACAGCAGCGAGTTTGTCCCCTGCTCCCCATTCTACCCCCACTCATGAATATGCCAAAGCTTTATCCCGTCAAGCAATCACCCCGTGAATCCTTCGGAGGGATGAAACCCCCGATGGACAGGGCCCGGGTTTATTCCTTTCCCAGAAGGAAGAGTCCCAGGTTGCCCCCGCTAACGATCTTATTCTTTTCAACAGACAGTCGATGTGCGGTCATCAAGGGAGGCAGCCCCTTTTGATCAAGAAAGTCTCGATAATTCTTATAATGCTCTCGACCTGCCG
>CAZSUQ010000979.1:0-2251 GCA_964609935.1 uncultured Thermodesulfobacteriota bacterium
GGTGGAGGGGAACCCCTCCTGTTTCTGAATACGGCCTTCCCCTTCATGAAGCGAATCAAGGATCGAAGCCGGCGGGGCGAGGTCATCACAAACGGGACCTTGATCGACGAATCCCTTGCCGAGCGATTGGTCGACATTGGGTGGGACAGGGTCACGGTTAGTCTCGATGGACCAAGCGCTCAGATCAACGACGCTATGCGTGGCGAAGGCAGCTTCCAGCGTATTGTCCGGGGAGTCCGGACCCTTGTGAAAAGAAGGAGACGAAGCCGATCCGAGGCGCCAACGATCGGTCTTCACATGGTGATCTGCAAAGAGAATTTTCGATCGGTTCGGGACATGATCGCTCTTGCAAATGAGGTCGGTGTGGACGAGGTGCTCATCAATGCCCTCAACTTGTGGGAGGAGCAGCTATCTGAACTCGCGCTGGGGCCGGCGGAGAAGGAGGTCTTGGGAGAGCTGTTGCCCGAAGCGCATGAGCAAGCCCTGTCACTTGGTGTGGCCACGAATATCGGGGAATTCATCAGGTTCGATCTCTTCAACAAGGCCAATGTCATGGACCGTTCGATGGGTGAGGCCGCAGAGGAGGATCTCGGAGAGGCTCGCGACGGTAAGAAATCGAGCGCCGCGAATTATGTCGCGCACCCGCTCGATGGCGGGCCGTGCTTTTCCCCATGGTACAACCTGTCGATCTTTGCCGACGGATCGGTCAAGCCGTGCTTCATGCTGAAAGATGAGGGTGAGACGATCAGGATGGACGCTCTGGAGAAGATATGGAGAGGTTCGTACTTCAAGGCCAAGAGGGAACAGATGCTCTCGAATAGACTGACGGCGGACTGTGCTCAGTGCAATCCTTGGAGCCTGGGGAAGACCCGGGAGATCCGCCGCCGCCTCACAAGCCACAGTTCGGATTCTGAAGAAGCTAGTTGACAATGTGGAAAGAAGACCTGATTCAGCGGCTCTCCCAATGGGCGGACGGCAGGCCCATGGCACCACAGCGAGTGCTCATGTACCCGACCAACCGGTGCAACCTGCGCTGCCGATTCTGCTATCAAGAGCTCAGCCCTTACGACTATGCCGATACGATGCCCAAGTCGAAGTGGCTGGCCCTCACAAGTGAGCTCTGCGAGATGGGTGCTCAAACCCTCCAAATCAGCGGAGGTGGAGAGTCTCTTGTTGTGAAGGATATCGTCCTGGACATGATGCGTATCATCAAGCAGTCCAGCACGGAGGGGCGCATCGTGACCAATGGGACACTCTGGACAGGTGCGATGGTCGAGGAGCTCATTGAACTGCAATGGAACTATGTCATATCGAGCATCGACGGACCGAATGCCGAGATCCACGATTGGCTTCGCGGTGTGCCGGGCTCTTTCGACAAGACCTGTGCCGGGATTCGGATGTTCACGGAGGAGAAGGAGCGCAGGGGAACGGAAGTTCCTGTGCTCGAGTTCAGTTCGGTCATCACCAACCGGAATTACCGAACCGCACCCGACATTGTCCGACTCGCCCACTCCCTCGGAGTGAAGGTGATCACCTTCGAGCCGGTCTTCGTGTCCAATCCCTTCGTCCATAAGATCAAGCTAAGTAAAAAACAGAACCGGGAGTACATGACAGATATCGCACATCAAGCCCGAGTCCTGGCGGACTCGCTCGGCATTCACACGAACTTACAGACAGTGACCGAGATCAAGGAGCTTAACAAGACGGGAGACCTCAAAGAGAAGATATTGGACGATGACCAGAAGGTCGTCCGGGAGAAGGATAATCCGTTTTACAACCTCCTTTGCTATGAACCATGGTGCTGGCCAAAGATCGAGGCCAACGGAGAGGTGGGGCCATGTTCTTCGATTACGCTCGACGACGTGAACATCAAAGAAGTGACCTTCAGCGATCTTTGGCACGGCAGGCCATTCGAATCGTTTCGTCGGACCATCATGGAGCGAAAGCTCCATGATGCATGCTCGAACTGTGTATCTACCCATGTGCCACTCAATAAAGAGATCCGGGCGAGCCTTATCGACTATCGCCGCCGGATAGGAAAGTACTAGCCATGGAAGCCGATGGCCGAGTGGGACGTCTGCTCAACTGGTCGCGCGGAGAGTCGGACGGGCCGTACAAGGTGGATGTATTTTTCACCCATCGGTGCAACTTGCGCTGTCGATTCTGCGAGTACCCGAACACCGCACCTCAGGCGTTCGACGAGGAGCTGAGCCATGAGGAGTTCATGCGCATCGCGCGAGAGGCCGGGAAG
>CAZSUQ010000980.1:0-2248 GCA_964609935.1 uncultured Thermodesulfobacteriota bacterium
AGATCATGAATAACCTTGTCACAGAGGACGAACGGATCCTTAAGGAGCCCGAGGCCCAGATCGCCGTATCCGAACTGGCGGACTCCAGCGTGAATTTCGTGGTCCGTCCCTGGGTCAAGATGGAAGACTACTGGAACGTGCGCTTTGACCTGACCCGCAAGATCAAGGAAGCCTTTGACGCCAACAGCATCGAGATCCCGTTCCCTCAGCGTACGCTGCACATCGCCAATTCATGAAGAAGCCGGCTTCCATGTCCAAAGGCCCCGTGGGAAAACCGGTGCAAACTTCACCCACGGCATCTGTCCGGAATGTATGAAACAAATCTGTCCTGATATTGCAGAAAGGGTCTTTCCGAAAAGGGATTCCGATGATTGAATCCTTCTTTTATCCGATGCTTCCCGCCCCTTAGCTCCCACAGGGCAGTGTGCGGTCCTCTTGGAAGTCAACAAAGCCAAAGGAGTAGTCGCCGAAAAGACTCTCATTATCCAGAACGAGCCCTGCATCCTCGTCTCCGGCAAAGATCATGATCGTGGCCATAGGACTCAACGCCTGAACGCGCTTCAGGAAGCCTGCTCGCTCGGTTGGGGACAGGAAGAGATCGATCAACACGAAATCCATCTGTCCTTTCATCAAGGTTTGAACGGCTTCCTTTGTGCTCGAAACGGATTCAACCCGGTATCCATATTCCCTGAACGCAAGATCAGTGGCTGCGAGGAGATGGGGTGAATCCTGGGATAGCAATAAGACCTGGATTTCATCCATGATCGTTCCCTCTTGTGTTTACCTCCGCCAAGCTCGGAGGAATACGTTACGGTTTCTTTTGTTTGACCTGCAGGGATTGAAATCGTTCCCCTGGGATCCGTTTCCTATCCTGTTTTGACAATAGAAGCAAGAGCCGTTCCAGAGTCATGCAGGAAGCGGAACATGCAGATCTCAAAGGAGATTCCAAAAACAGCGGATGGGGATCCAGGCCTTTTGTTCATCCATGAGACAACAGACTGTCTCACGGGTACCTTTTACGGTGACCCTGCCCGGGGAGAAGCCGTGCGACCATGCCTTCGTTCTGGAAATCAAGGGGCTGATGGACCAGGGGCTGCTCTCTCATACGGATATGCTTGACTTCTCCTCCCTTGCTGATACCCTTGTAGAATCAACGATTTTATAATCATCATCCTTTGTAACACCCTATCGTCTCAGATCCAGGACGGAAGCCTGGAAGGTCACCGGTTTTGGAATCCCGCCGGTGACCTTTTTCTATTTCTATCCGGAGGAAACGAGAATGAAAAAATGTTCGATCTTACTGGTCATCACACTGGTTTGCGGCCTGATCCTTGCGGGATGCCGGACAAAGGGGGAAGAGGAGCATCCTGATTCTCTCCAGCCGGCACAGGAGGTGTCCGAGAGCCCGGTGGCCACACCAAACCTTCCGCCCCCAATGATGAAAGAGGAGATTTTCATGGCTGCAACCGTTAACGGCACAGAGATTACGCACTCCGAGGTGGAACGGGCCACCGACATCCTGCTGATGCAATACAAGGACCGGATTCCTCCCGGAGAGATGGATAAGGCCAAATCCGTGTTCATGAAACAGGCGCTGGAGAACCTGATCAACCAGAACCTGCTCATGCAGGAAGCAGACAAGAATGACATCAAGGCCGACTCCGAAACCGTGGAAGCCCGGTTCAAGCAGGTTTCAGGTCGTTTTCCGGATCAGGAGGCATTTAAAAAAGCGGTTGAAGCGGCAGGGGTTTCGCCTGAGGAAATTCACGATGACATCCGCCGGAACCTTCAGGTGGAGACCCTCCTGGATGGAAAGCTGACAGACATCAAAGAGGCGAGCAAAGAGGAGATCGATACATTTTACAAAGAGAACCCCAAGAACTTCGAAACACCGGAAAGGATCCGGGCCAGCCACATCCTGATCTCCACCACACCGGATGATTCACCCGAGGACAAGGCGCAGAAGCGTATCGAGGCCGCAAGGCTGAAAGGGGAAATCGATAAGGGAGCGGATTTCGCCAAGCTGGCTCAAGAGCATTCCGGCTGCCCCAGCAAGGCCAGAGGTGGTGACCTCGGCTATTTCGGAAAGGGTCAAATGGTGAAGCCGTTCGAGGATGCCGCCTCTCAGATGAATGTGGGGGAGGTGAGCGATGTGGTGGAAACCCAGTTCGGCTATCACATCATCAAGCTCGTGGATCATCAGAAAGCCGGCGTCACGACCCTGGACGAGGCCCGTGACAAGATCGCC
>CAZSUQ010000981.1:0-2247 GCA_964609935.1 uncultured Thermodesulfobacteriota bacterium
CAAAGATGGGCTCCTCATCCGGGCCGGGCTGCCCGAGCGTGCCGTGCGGGCCGCAGGACCAGAGCACATCGCCGGAGGCGTAGTCGATCATCCAGAAGGAGTCCAGGCCTGCGGAATTGTACAGGACCGCCTGGTAAGAAGTTCCGTCCAGGAGGTAGTCGGGGAAGAACTTCACCGTGTTCCCGTGGCTCCAGTCCAGGCAGCCGTTTCCCACGTAGATCCTCCTGTCCGGGTTGTGGTGCTCGATGGGATCCACGTGGTCGCGAAGGCGCCATTCCCACACGATCTCCCGGGTCTGGAGATCGATCTCCTTGATCACGTCCCCCTGCACGCAGGTAATCGGATACCACGGCGGGTAGTCGATATCAAAGGGATCCCCGGCCAGGAACATGAGGGTGTTGTGGGGCGTACGTATGATGGAATGGTGGGCCTCTTCAGGCGGACCGTCAAAGAGGATCTCCTTGTCCTCCACCCGAACGATCATCGGTTTCTTCTTGAAGATGTACACCACGTTTCCGTCATGGTACCGGAAGCCGTTGGCATCCCCCACGGCCACGTTGTCCGTGGAGATGAAATCCCAGGCAACGGTCCCGTCCATGTTCACACCCAGGATTCGCTTTGCATCCCTGGAGGTGAAATAGGTGGTGCCGTTGAAAGCCCTGTACGGATCGTATTCGGTAATCACCACGGTGTAGTCCACGCAGGCGGAACACAACCAGAGGAAGCCCAGGGCCAGGAGAAGCAGGGGGGGGGGCAGGCGTCGTTTCCCTCGCTCGAACCGTTTCCTCATGGGAGGTGAACCTGTCATGTCTCCTCCGGTCAAGGTGCCCGAGGCATGGGACGCAGACATGGGTGCAGATCCCGGCCGCCAGTACGTTTCAACAAGGCTGGAAAGGCTCTACTTCTTGGGATAGAGCCCTGTGATCATATCCTTGTATTTCTTGTCGATAATTCTTCGCTTCTTCTTCAGGGTGGGCGTGAGCTCGCCCCCTTCCTCCGTGAATTCATGGGGGAGAACGGCAAAGCGCTTGATCGTTTCATAGCGGGCCAGGGATTGATTCACCAGGTCGACCCTCTCCTGGATCAAGGTCTTGACCTTTTTGTCCTGGACGAGCTCCTTCCGGTCCTTGTGCTGGATCCCCTGTTCCTTGGCCCACGTTTCGAGGCCGAGGAAGTTCGGGATAACCAGAGCAGCGAGGTATTTTCGGTTGTCACCCACCACGCAAACCTGCTCGATATAGGGGTCTGTGTTGAAGGCGTTCTCGATAGGCTGCGGCGCAATGTTCTTGCCCCCGCTGGTGATGATGAGCTCCTTCTTCCTGTCCGTGATCCGCATGTAGCCTTCGCTGTCGATCTCCCCGATGTCCCCGGTTCGGAAGAAGCCGTCATGGGTGAAGGTTTCATTCGTGGCTTCCGGGTTGTTGTAGTAGCCCTTCATGACCTGGGGCCCCCGGATCAGGACCTCGCCGTCTTCGGCGATCTTGCATTCGGTTCCCGGGATGGGTTTGCCCACCCAGCCCAGCTTGTGGGCCGCAGGCGTGCAGGTGTGCGTGACCGGTGCCGTCTCGGTCAGGCCGAACCCCTGATAGAGCCGGATGCCCATGGATCCGAAGAACACGATCAACTCCTGATTGATCGGTCCCCCTCCGGTGTGGGTGATCCGGAGCCGGTCCATGCCCGCCTCCTTCTTCACCCTGCCGAAGATCCTCTCGGCAGCCTTGACCTGGATCTGCAGGGTCAGGGAGAGCGGTTTCTGGTCCAGTTCCCTGAGGTAACATTCCTTCCCGATAGAGAGCGCCCACTGAAAGATCTTCTGAACAGGCTTGGGCTTCTGTTGCACGATGCCGTTGATCTGGACATAGAGCTTTTCCCAGAGCCGGGGAACCGAGCTCATGACCGTGGGACGGCAGGCCTTGAGGTTTTTCCTCAGTTCTTCGATCTCCACCGTATCGGAGACAAACAGGCCTCCTCCCTGGAAGCCCGAGTTCATCAGGTCCGAGGAGAATCCGAAGCTGTGGCACATGGGAAGATGCCCGAACCAGATATCATCCGGCCGGAAGTCAAAGGAGTCTGAAATGGTTCGCTGGCTCCCAAAGTTCTTGTGCGTGAGCATGACGCCCTTCGGCTTTCCCGTGGTGCCCGATGTGTAGATGATGGCAGCAAGATCCTCCTCCTGGGCTTCGCGTAGGCGTTCTTCCATCTTGTCGTCATCTTCGCGTGCGCGTCCCATGTCCAGGACATCATCAA
>CAZSUQ010000982.1:0-2246 GCA_964609935.1 uncultured Thermodesulfobacteriota bacterium
ATGCCAGGTTAATCTCACCGAAGGAAAAGGCCTCCTGTCATTCATCCATGGGGGCAAGCAACTTCATGCCATCCGTCATAGAGGCGACCGTGCAGAGGTTGTCATCGATCACGAACGCACACTCCATTATGTTCAAACGGAAGGGTACAGCCCTTATCGAAGGCCTCTGGCGTCTTTCCTTCCCACATCGTTTCACTGGGTCCCTTATCCAATTCGAAGGCGATTGAGTGATCTTGTATTGTTCTATTTGAAGACGGCAAATCCATTTCCGCGCTTCCCCATCGAAAGGTCTCTGGAGGCGTTTCGTTATGCCCTGGAAACATGTGGAGTCCGCGCGAAGTGCGGGCTGGCAAACGCCTCCTTCTGGCCGGAGGGAAAACGGTATTGTATCTGCCTTACGCACGATGTGGATACACGTGGAGGCATGAACCATTTGCGGGAAATTGCAGAACTCGAGGCTGCCCATGGACTGAAATCAAGTTGGTATGTCGTGGGTCGACTTTTCCAGAAACACCCTGAGATGCTGGATTTCCTGGCGACAAGAGGGAACGAAATCGGACTTCACGGATACCGTCATACGCTTCAACTGGCACCGGGCAAAGAACCGGCTCTCTCTCAGGCCTTGGACAGAATGGAGAGGATCGTCCAGGACCATGGAATCGAAGGGTACCGCTCACCTCACTATCAGAGATCTCCCCTTCTCATGGACCTTCTTTCGCAAGTGTTTCGTTACGATTCCAGCATACCCGATTCGGACCCCTTCTCTCCGGGTAGGGTTTCAGGAGGATGTTGCAGCATTTTCCCGTATATGCATGGACGCTTCTGGGAAATCCCTGTAACGATTCCCTATGAAATCCCCCTGCATCGAGGGTTTCGGGCTGCAGACCTGCTCTCCTTCTGGAAGGAAAAGATCCAATGGATCCAAAACGCGGGGGGGCTCATTTTGGTGAATACCCACCCGGAACCCGGCTATTTGGGGGACGCCGGAGTTCGGAGTGCCTACATGGATCTGCTTCGGTACTTAAGTGGAAGGTCGGAGGCGTGGTATGCACTTCCCAGGGAGATTGTACGCCACTTAGACGCCTGCCGTTCTTCTTGACCGGCCCGTACAAGCCCGTTAGACAAAGGGCCGCCTGTCTCACGCCAGCGGCGAAACCCTTGCCGTCGATCCATTTCCCTGTGCGGGTTCCACGTTTCTGGATCGGTCAGGAGTCATACCAAAACGGCTTTTGGAGGTCCGTATAGGTGGAAGGTTTGAAAGGATTTATTCTCTTCTTCAGAGCGGCCCACCACACTCTCGCAGTCACGGAGATCCACCAGATGTACATTTCCCGCCTATACATATGCCGCGTCAACAGGCCGCGTATCAGCCAACTGACTCGGAGAAACTTCTTCTGCATCCTCACGACCGCAGCTTCGATCTCCTCTCGACTCATGGATTGAGAGCCCATCACAGGTGTCATCCAATCAAATTTGCTGAAATCCTCGATCTCCAACCAGCCGTTCTTTTGAGCTTCTTCCCATAGCGGGGTACCTGGAACGGGTGTAATGGGATGGAAACCTGGGTAGTCCGCGTTGAGTTCAATAGCAAACTGGGCCATCTCTTCGAGAGATTCTTCGGTCTCGTCCCGAATTCCCACAATAAACGTCGCCTGGCGGAAAACGGACGGATACTTTTCATTCAGGATTCTGAAGCACTTGCGCGTATCCTCCTCCGAGTAGAATCCCTTCCCAAACCCCTCAAGCTGACTGTCGTATCTCCTCTCCACGCCCACACAGATATGAGAGAGCCCGGACCGAACGAGCTTTTCGAATACGCCTGCCTTCTCATCGCGTAGAATGCCGTCCAGCCTCATGAAAGAAAACCAGTTGAGGTTGATGTCCGATCTTTGAATAAGCGCCTCTGCAAAAGCCTCGTTCCATTTCTTACTGATGTTCCACGATTCGTCCACAAAAACGAGACACCGCTTGCCATATTTGTGATAGAGGATTTCGATCTCCTCCATGACCTTTTCCACACTCTTGGTTCGCCATCGGGGTCGATAACGGACATTGCCGTCCTCCCTCTTCTCCACATCTGCCATCTGGATCCACCAGGCGCAGAACTTGCAACCTCCTGTACACCCCCTTGAATGATGAATGGTGGTCCCGCCCGGAGAGAAGATGTATCTTGCCTTGCCATAGTTCTCCATGTGTACGAGATCGTAGGCAGGCAGGGGCAGGTCGTCTAGATCCTCGATCAACGG
>CAZSUQ010000983.1:0-2245 GCA_964609935.1 uncultured Thermodesulfobacteriota bacterium
GGGTGTCTCTGACTCCCGGGGTTTGGTACAGGGAGGACGAAGAAATTCGCCTCACCGGTCCCAGGGAGAGGATCGAGGATCTCGAGAGCCTGCCCTATCCCGACTTCTCGGATTTCGACCTTTCCATCTATTCGGAAGGGCTTCCTGTCATGTTCAGCCGGGGATGCACCGCCAACTGCACGTTTTGTACGAACAAAAAATACTTTGCCAACCAGGTGTCCAGGAGCGGCCAGAGCATGTACGAAGAAATCCGTGCGCATATCGAGCGCACGGATTGCCGCAAGTACGTCTTCTCGGACGACTCCCTACTGTCCCCAAAGAACCTGGACGACTTCATGGGCTTTTGCGACAGGGTCCTGAAGAACAAGCTCCGGTTCCAGTGGCGCATCTACGCGCAGCGAATCGTTCCGTCCATCGAGAAGAAACAAGCAAAGAAGATGAAGAAGGCGGGGCTCGTTCGCATCACCTTCGGTGTGGAGAGCTTTTCCGATCGTCTCAGAAAAGACATGGGCAAGGTGGTGAGCGATGAAGAGACCGACCGGGTGTTGAACGTCTTCGTGGATCAGGGCGTCAAGGTGAGCCTTCTGCTGATCTACGGGTATCCCATCGAGACGGACGAGGATTTCGAAAGGACCCTGACGTGGATCCGGAAGAACGGCCGCAGGTTCTCGCATATCTGCTTCAGCTGCTTCGTTGTCACCAAGGAATATTGTGAGAGAAGGCCGGGCGTGGCCACGTTTGAACAAGACGGCTGGCATCCCTACAGGTGGCACTCCGAAGTCGTGGACATGGAAACGAGGAAGGAAAGGTTTCTGAAAATCGTGGAGGTGTTGCAGGGTCTTGGCGTGGAGTACATGATTTCCGATCCGCACGTGGCCAGGTACTACCGGGAGTGGAATGAAAAGACCAGGGCCGGGTTCGAGGAGGAATGGGAAGGGCAATCGTGAGGCACAACCTTCAAGGCAAAAAGAACTGGATGAAACAGATCCTGTTTTCTGTTCTTGCTACGAGCGTGGGACTGTTGCTCCTGAACACATTGTGTTGGTTTATCAAGGTTGAATACCCCGGCTTCTTTCTTGGATCAGAGGATGCGATCAACTTCCAGAAGGATCGGTTCCTGTTGTTTCGATCAAGTACGGGTTGCACCTGGAAGCAACAGATTTACCCCTCGGAGGTCGGGGTCGATGCTACCGTGACCGTCCGCATCAATGATCTTGGATTCCGAGATAGAATCTATGTTCGCGAAAAGCCGAGGGATACCTATCGGATCATATGTTTGGGGGATTCAAATACCTTTGGTGTGGGTGTTGAAGCAAACCAGACATTTTCAAAACGACTGGAGGAAACCCTTCAAAATGTAGCTGGCTCCAGATTTGAGGTGATGAATGCCGGCATCCCCGGTTATTCGTCCGTACTGGGACTTGAGTTATTCAGAAGGGAGCTGATTCACTATCAACCAGACTGTATCATTATAGGTTTTGCCAGTAATGACAGCTTCACACAACTTCTTGGGGATTATGGGTCCTATACGGACCGAGGTCTCATTGAAAGGTTGTCATCAGAAAGGGGAAATGGACTGTATCACCTCTTTCGTCCTATTCGGAATACAAGCCTTTACAAAGTGACCCGGCATGCCTACATGGCAGCCAGGCATCGGATCGTCGATGGGGGGCGAGACAAGAAGGTCCGTGTTCCGCTCGATGAATACCGGCGAAATCTCATCTCGATCAGCGAAACATGTATTCGCAGGGGGGGTGAAATCATCTTTGTCTGCGTTGGGCCCGAGAAAAGAATCTCCCCTTACAGGGAGGTCATGAAACAGGTCGCGGCAGATTACGAAAAAGCATTCATTGATGTTAACGAACTTTTGAAATTAAACATAGAAAGAATCAAATCAGACTTACGGTTCTTGTCCGAGGTAAACCACTACAAGAAAATCTTAGGTGACAATTATGCAAAGATGGCTTGCGGAGAATCACTTCTGTATGCGACCGTGGACTGCGAACATCCAAATGCGATTGGCCACAAGCTCATTGAGGACAAGTTGATTGGTATCCTATGCGATAAGGGGATTGTTCGTTCTGATGACATTTGTCCACGAAGGGAATGAGTTCATGGATGAACACCTTTGGTGCGCTTATGGCGTCGAGCCGCTTCACGCTGGAAATCAGATTGATTCAACGAATAAGAGTCCCAATGATCGGAAGTGTGGTCACGATCAGTGACTTCGGGGGTTCAGAATCTC
>CAZSUQ010000984.1:0-2241 GCA_964609935.1 uncultured Thermodesulfobacteriota bacterium
GGGATGGAGCGGTATCTGCTGGGCCATGGCCATCATCGTCCTGCTCGGCATGCCCGTCGCTACCCTGTACCCCGAGGAGCGGAGTGCTGGAAGAGAAGATGCAAGGCCCATGCAACTTGGAGAGATCTTCAGGTCCCTCCTGTCTCTCCTGTCTCGTCCCGGCTTTCCGGCAGCGATTCTCCTGATCGCCACCTACAAGCTGGGGGAATCCGGTGTGGACGCCATGTACAAGGTGTTTCTTCTGGACCGGGGGCTGTCCAAGCCGGAGATTGGAATGCTTTGCGGTGGCTGGGGGCTGTCCTTCAGCCTGGCAGGCTCCCTGCTCGGAGGATGGATCGGCGCAAGGAGCGAGCGGCTGAGATCCCTGTTCCGGGTTGGGATCCTTCGGGCCCTTCCTCTTGTGGCCATCGCAGCCCTGCCGTTCATCAAGGGGAGACCGGATCCATGGCTCCTCTATCCCATTACCCTGGCGGAGCACTTTGTGGGAGGCATGCTCACGCCCCTGATGTTCGCCTTCATGATGGACATGTGTGACAGGAGGGTGGGGGCCACGCACTTCACCGCTCTTGCAGCCGTGGAACTCCTGGGGAAGATGGTCATGGGCCTGAACTCAGGTTTTCTTATTGAACGGGCAGGGCTTGGATACGGGGGCCTGTTCATTCTGGGGGCAGGCATTTCCCTGGCCTGGCCGCTCCTCGTGCTCTATGTACAACAGAAACAGATTGACAGGGAAAAGGACTTTCCATCAGAATAAGAGACGGACTCCTATAACCACGTTATTGAATCCTTGGCGCAAGGGAGGGAGAATGAGAAAAACAAGCGTATCAGGAAAGTTACATCTCCTTTTACTTGTCATCAGCCTGTCTTCCCTTCTGGTCACGTCCTGCAGGCCGCCTGCGCCCTCCTACAGTGGGTACGGGTATCTGATCGTTGCGCCTGAAGCAACCTTGCCCTTCCTGGGGAACCTGGTTGACTACAAAGCCTCCGAGGGGTTCCTTGTGGAACAGGCTTCTCTTGAGGAGATCCTCGCGAGTTCTCCTGGTGCCGATGATGCCGAAAGGGTACGCAATCTTCTCCTGGATTATTCAGGCACAACCCAGGAAAGGGAGTTTGTCCTTCTGGTGGGATCCATGGATACCATGCCCATGCGGATCGCTTACCCTGACCCGGGCAATCATGGGTCATCCGGTAAGGTTCCAACGGATTTCTACTACGAAGAGTTGACCGGGGACTGGGATGCGGATGGCGACGGGTTTTACGGAGAGTACGGGGACGACATGTCCAAGGAAACCGAGGACTACCTCACCGAGCTCTACGTGGGAAGGATTCCGTGGGATGACGCGAACCAGGTCCAGGCCATCTGTGACACCATCATCCAGTACGAGCAGGAAACATCGGCAAGGCTTCAGCGGGCCATCGCTGCGGCTGCGGTCATCAGCCTGCCCTGTGATGCCGCCCTGTGGGTGCAGACGGCCAAGACCCGGGTGCTGGACAGGGCAGGGTATCAAACTACCACACTGTACGATCTGTGCCCTGTCCTGGGCCCGGACTTCCCCTTGACCCGCGAGAACTTTCTCGCGCAGTGGGAGCAACAGGAGCCCGGCCTCGTGGCATGGTTCTCCCACGGTAATTCCTACGGCTCCTACTACAGCGCCCCCCCGGGCACCTTCATCGATGTGGATCATATCCCACAGGGTACGGCCCCGGCCGTGGGGATCACCTCCGGCTGCACCGTGGGTGCTCCCGACGTGGAGAGCCTGGGCCGCGTCCTGGTACGGGAGGGTGTTTGCCCCGCCTTTCTGGGCAGCAGCCGGGTTACTTATTTCGGGGATGACCCCATCCCTGCCTTCCAGGCACAGTTCGAGATCACCAACAGCTTTCTCTGGGAACGGCGTGCCCTTTCCGAGGCCAGGAGGATCTCCACAGAGCTTTTCGTTGAGATGGAGCGGGTCCCGGAAAACTTGGAGGGACGGTTCTTTCATCAGAACCTGTTCCAGTTCATGATCTTCGGGGATCCGTCCATTCAGCTTGCCTACTGAAGGAGACCGGCCTTCGGCCTTGAACTTTCGGGTTGGGTTCAGGAGGAATGCACTTCCCGGTGATGGGTTCCGGAAGCGGTGTTGGAGGCTTCGTCCCCTTCCATGTCCAGCTTGGTCCTTCTTTGCCGGATAGGGATGGGGTACTTACCCGTGAAGCAGGCGGTGCAGTAGTCCTTGTCGTCGTATTTGGCGCAGGACCAAG
>CAZSUQ010000985.1:0-2239 GCA_964609935.1 uncultured Thermodesulfobacteriota bacterium
CCTCGCTCCTGCCCCCCCTTTATCAGTCCAAGGCCGTGCTGCCCGCCTTTGTTCTCTGCATGATCGGGGTATGGCTCAAGATGGCCTTCTTTCCGTTACACACGTGGCTGCCCAACGCCTACACCTACGCCCCGTCCGCGTCCAGCGGTCTGATCGCACCATTGATGACCAAGGTGATGATCTATGTGATGATCCGGCTCATCCTGACCGTCTTCACACCTGAGTTTGCCTTTGCCACCCTGGCCTTGAACGAGTTGATCGTGTGGCTTGCCGCCATAGGCATCGTGGTCAGTGCGGGCTTCGCTCTGGCGCAGCGGAACCTGAAAAAGATGTTTGCCTACATCATTATTGCCGAAGTGGGTTACATGGTGGGCGGGGCATGGCTTGGAAACCGTGCGGGAATGACCGGTTCGATTCTCCATATCGTAAACGACGCGCTCATGACCCTGGGCGTCTTCCTGGTTGCGGGCAACATTGTCTATAAAGTGAGGGGATATGCCTTCGAAGATTTGAAGGGGTTGTTCCGCAAGATGCCCTTTACCATGGGCGCCTTTGTCGTTTGTGCCCTTTCCATCATCGGTGTGCCTCCCACGTGCGGCTTTTTCAGCAAGTGGTACCTGATCTGCGGGGCCCTTCAGTCGGGACATTATGGTTTTGTCGCAGCCCTGCTGTTCAGCAGTCTGGTTTGCGTGATCCTGTTCTTCAGGGTGTTCGAGATAAGCTACTATGAGCCCTTCTCCGATAACCACGGGCATGGGCATGGGACGCATGAGGTGCGCATGGAGGAGGCGCCGGTTACCATGCTCGTTCCGCTTCTGCTCCTCGCTGTGGGATTGGTGGCGGTCGGCATTCTCACCGGTGACATCGTGACGCATATTATCCGATTCGCCATACCGGAAAGCATTGTATAGGATGGAAACCATAACAAGCATTAAACCATTTCTGGCTGTCCTGATACCGATTGCGGTCGTTCCTCTTCTGATTTCGACCCGAAACCGGAATGTGCGGGAAGCCTGGACCTTTGTGGCAGCCATTGCCATGTTCCTTGTCGTGGCCTCCATGGCTCCGGCCGTGTTGAAAGGGACCAGGATCGTCTCAACCGTTGCCCAGGTCATCCCCGGGGTTCCCATCAAGTTCAAGGTGGATGCCCTGGGCATGTTGTTTGCTCTCGTTTCCTCTTCCCTCTGGATCGTCACCTCTGCGTACTCCATCGGCTACATGAGAGGCCTGAAGGAACACAGCCAGACCCGGTACTTCTGCTTCTTTGCCCTGGCCCTTTCCGCGACCATCGGCGTGGCCTTTTCGGCCAACCTCCTGACCATGTATCTCTTCTATGAAATGCTTTCCTTCTCCACCTATCCCCTGGTGACGCACCACCAGGATCTGGAAGCAAGGAGTTCGGGGCGCAAGTATCTTCTCTACATCGTGGGCACTTCCATTGGGTTTCTTCTTCCTGCCATGCTGGTGTCCTACATCGATGCGGGCACCCTGGAATTTGCGAAACAGGGCTTTCTGGCTGGAACCGGGTCCAAGTCCCTGATGGCCCTTCTGCTGGTTCTCTTCCTTTTCGGGTTTGCCAAGGCAGGCATCATGCCCTTTCACTCGTGGCTTCCGGCAGCCATGGTGGCGCCTACACCGGTCAGCGCGTTGCTGCACGCAGTGGCCGTTGTCAAGGTCGGTGTCTTCTGCATCGTTCGGGTACTCACAGGGGTCTTTGGAACCGAGCTGCTGGCGTCTCTGCACTTTGGAACCGTTATTTGTACGATTGCATCCATCACGATCATCGTGGGTTCGCTCATCGCCCTTTCTCAGGACAATCTCAAGCGCCTTCTTGCCTTTTCGACCATTGCGCAGCTGTCCTATATCGTGTTGGGGGTGGGACTGCTGTCGCAGGACGGCATGATCGGAGGGATGGTCCACATCGCCATGCACGCCTTTGGGAAGATCACGCTCTTTTTCTGCGCAGGTGCGATCTTCGTAGCCACAGGGAAGAAGAACATCAGTGAAATGTACGGGATCGGAAGGAGAATGCCGATTACCATGGCAGCCTTTCTGATCGGCTCCCTGAGCATTATCGGGCTGCCGCCTGCCGGCGGATTCATCAGCAAGTGGTATCTTGTGCTGGGTTCGCTTCAGGCCCAAAAGCCCGCTGTCCTGGTTGTCTTGCTCGCCAGTTCGCTTCTGAATGCCGCCTATTTCATGCCCATTGTGTACAAGGCCTTCTTCTGTGCACCCAAGG
>CAZSUQ010000986.1:0-2238 GCA_964609935.1 uncultured Thermodesulfobacteriota bacterium
AAGAACAGGGCCCTCTCCCTTCTTCACGGAGCCGTCCCCTTTGCGAGCCGGGAGATGCGGAAGCGGCCCGAACTCACGATCATCTCTTTCGCGTTTCACCTTTGCGTGGTTCTCACCCCGCTCTTTCTTCTGGCGCACGCGGTCCTCTTGTATGAGTCCTGGACCGTTCGGTGGTGGAGCCTTCCGGAAACCGTAACGGACTTCATGGCACTCACGGTCATCGTTTCCTGCATCTTCTTTCTGGTCCGAAGGGGCCTGGATCCGGACGTAAGGGATGTGACCTCTGCCCCGGATATCCTCCTGCTGGCCATGGTCCTGCTTCCGTTCCTGACCGGATTTCTCGCCTATCACCAGTGCGGCCCCTATCGAGCCATGCTGATTCTCCACATCCTTTCCGGTGAACTCCTTCTGGTGGCCATCCCTTTTACAAGGATCGGGCACATGCTGCTCTTCACGTTCAGCCGCACGGAATTGGGTTCGGACTATGGACACGTCCTCAAGCCTGGTGACTGGTAACGTCTCCGGACGGCTCGCCTGACGTGTTTCGGAGGTCTCGAAGAACGGACGCAACCAACCGGGAGATCGTTGATGAAGAAGATCCTGTCCTTTTGTCTGCTAGCTGTTGGATGCCTTCTCCTGAACATGGGAACCGGAACCTGGGTGTTCGCGCAGGAAGAAGACTACATCCTTGCCCATGAGGATTTCTTTGGACGGCTCCAGAGACCCCCTGTCCCCTTCCCCCATGAACTTCATGAGGATGCACTGGAGGAGGAGGGATGCGGCGTCTGTCATCACGTCTACAGCGATGAGAAACAAGCCCTGGTTCCGGCCGATGGAGAGGAAACGGGCTGCATGGATTGCCATCAGGCAAAAAGGGAAGCTCACACGCCCAACCTTCGTGAGGCGTACCACGGCAGTTGCAACGTTTGCCATCGAACCCTGAAGAAAGAGGGGCAGGCAGGCGGACCCACCACCTGCAGGGGATGCCACCCGAAGTCGAAGCCACACGGGTGAAGATACACTGAAGGATCTCTCAACCAGAGATGGGATCACAAAGATGACGGAAGCGTTGGAGCGATATCATGCTCGTGAAGCATCCCCGGAAACGCATCCAACCCGCTCGTGACGGCTATTCAACGTCGAGAACCCGCTTGACGTCGTCCAGAAGTTTCTTCGTGTCCACGGGCTTGTCGATGATGGCTGCAGGCTTTGGAACGGCAAGGTGCTTGCCTGCGGCACCACTCACCACAATGATGGGAATCTTGCTCAGTTCTTTGTCCCTGTGGAACCTCCTGTAGAAATCGGTTCCGGTCTTGTGCGGCATCATGATGTCGAGCAGGATCAGGTCAGGCAGTTCGCTTCTGACCTTTTCCAGGGCATCCTGCCCGTCTTGTGCTGTAAGGGTTTTGTACCCGTTGTCCTGCAGAAACGTTGAGATGTAATCCCGAATATCGGCTTCATCATCTACGACGAGGATCTTTTTTTCTTCGGCCATGTGACCCTCCCTGTTGGAATGAAAAGGATTCCGTCCCCTTCCTGCCCTTCCGTACCACCTCGCTATCGAGAGGAGATACGCTCGTTCTCGAGTTGAGGATTCCGGACGCTCAGCTTGATTTCGGGTTCTCCCTTCTTCTTGTGGCAGTCCGTGCACCCGGTTTTTCCGATCTTCATCTGCTCGTGACAGCCTATGCATTGCAGGTGATAGGCTGCCTGGAGCTTCGGCATGTACATCCCTTCGGTTTTCGAGGGTCGGCCGTGGCAGCTACCGCAAAGGGCTGGTTTTGTGCTCCGCGCACTCTTGTGGTGGCATCCGAGGCATAGGGTGTCCTGCTGGGCATGGAAATACGTGGCCAGTTTGCTGTCTTTCGTGGACGCCTTGAGTTTTTCAATGATCTTCCAATGGGGAAAGCGAACAAGTTCGTATTCCTGGGATAATAGCTTGATTTCTATCTCTTTGGGAATCTCTTTCTCCACGAAGGTGAGGGCCGTCATTGACACCGGCGGAAGAAGGGCTGCAAGTTCCGCAGGTGGGATCTTCCCCGGGGGCGTCTCCTCCGGTGGGGGACCGTTGTGACACTTCTTGCAGGTGGACGTAGCCAGTGCACTCATGTTTATGTGCGCGTGACAGCCGGCACAGTTGGATGCGGCCATTTCCTTCCGGTGGCACCCGATGCAGCTCGTTCCCGAGCCCACCTCGTGCATGGACCTCTCCAGGGTAACCTGTTCCCCCTTTTCCTC
>CAZSUQ010000987.1:0-2237 GCA_964609935.1 uncultured Thermodesulfobacteriota bacterium
GTGGACACCACCGTGGCGGCGCTCACCTCCCTGCTGGAACCGCTCATGATGGTGGTTCTCGGCGTCTTGATCGGTGGAATGATGGTCGCCATGTATCTTCCCATTTTCAAGATGGCAACCGTGGTGGGATAGATCGGAGGAAGTGTACGTGAAGGTCGGTGCCGCCAAATACCTTGCGCCCCGGGCGCTCTACGTGGACCTGCTGCAGGGCGTTTCCGCAGGCGGGGCGGGACAGGACGCCCTCCGGAGCCCTCCCCTGAAGGGGAAGGTGCGCGTCATCCTTTGGCTCCGTGTCATCCTGGTAACAGCCCTGTTTCTTGCCACCATCGCCTCGAGTTACGGCGACGGGGCCTTTGTCATCCCCTCGGACGTTTTCACCCTGTTCGTCCTGCTTCTCCTCTCTCTCGCCTTTGGCCTCCTCTGCGCAAATGCCATCCACCTGAAGATCTCCGGAGAGATCGTTGCTGTCATGCAGGTGGGGTGGGACCTCATCTTTTCCGCATCGTGGATCTTCAGTACGGGAGGCACCGGAAGCCTCTTTCTCTTCCTCTATCTGTTCGTGATCATCGAGGCCAGCTTTCTCCTGGATCAGCACGGCATCATCCTCACGGCCTTTCTCTGTGCCATCCTCTTCTGGGGCGAGATGCACCTGGAATTCCATCACGTCCTCCACCCGACGCGCACCATCACTGCGGCACCCATCGTCACATGGCCGTCTGACTACCCCCTGGCCAATTTCATCTTTTTCGTATTTGCCGTCCTGAGCTCGGCATGGCTGGCCAGCTACCTGAAACAGCGCTTTTCCACAACCCGTCTCCTCCTCCAGGAGAGAACGGAGAACATTCAAGATCTCCTTCATCTGAACGAGTCCATTGTTCGATGCGTCCGTTCCGGACTCATCACCCTGGACACCGAACAGCGGGTTACATCGGCAAACGAAGCCGCTTCCAACATCACCTGCTATGCTGAATCGGAGATGCTGGGGAGAAAGGTGGTGCAATTCATGGGAGAGGTCCCCTTGAACGAGGTGGAACGGCAGGAAGCCCTTTCCTCCTTCCCGTTCCGCTGGGAACAGCCCTTCACCAAGAAGGACGGTTCCGTTCTCACCCTCGGATGCTCCGGTGCGGTCCTTAGGGACCACAAAGAGGATGCGTTCGGCCATTTGATCATCTTCCAGGACCTCACCTATTACAAGCAGATCGAGGAAGGGCTGAAGCGTGCGGAGAAGATGGCCGCCATCGGAGAGCTGGCCGCAGGATTGGCCCACGAGATCCGGAACCCGCTCGCCTCCCTCTACGGTTCCGTCCAGCTCCTTCAGGGCGAGAACCCGCAGGAGCGGAGTCAGCAGCGATTGATGAGAATCGTGCTCCAGGAAGGCGAGAGGCTCAACAGCCTGATCTCCGACTTCCTTCAATTCGCTTCACCGCATGCAGACCAGAAGGAAGACCTGAGCATCCTGCAGCTGCTGGAAGAGACCCTCGAGCTCTTTCAGCAATCACCGGACGTCCATGACGACATCCGCTTTTCCGTGCGCATCGACCCATCGGTTCGTATCCATGCAAACCGGAAGCAACTCCTTCAGGTCCTGTGGAACCTCCTGCTCAACGCCGTGCAGGCCATGCCCGACGGCGGAACACTCACCCTGGAAGCGAAATCCGTAACGAGCGGAGTCAGGCGCCCTTATACAGCCCTGACCGTTCGGGACACCGGAAACGGGATCCTCAAGGAGAACCTGAACAAGATCTTCGATCCGTTCTTCACGTCACGCCATGACGGGACCGGCCTGGGTCTCGCCGTTGTTTACAGAATCGTGGACAACCACGACGGAAAGATTCATGTAAACAGCGAAGTCGGTTGCGGGACCGAGTTCCACATTGAATGGCCCTGCATGGATGAAGAAGAAGCACGGGACACGGCATCTCTGCATTACCAAGGAGGCCTTGAATAATGGCTAAGGGAAAGATTCTCGTCGTAGACGACGAACAGAACCTTCGCGAATTTTTGGAAATCATGCTTCAGAAAGACGGCTACGACGTGGAAACGGCCGAGGACGGTCAGGAAGCGATCGACAGGCTGGAGAAACAGTTCTTCGACCTGATCATCTGTGACGTGAAGATGCCGGAGCTGGACGGGCTCGCGGTTCTCACCAAGGCCAAAGAGATGTCGCCGGAAACCGACGTCAACATGATCACGGCCTATGCATCCACCGAGAGTGCCGTGGATGCAATGAAACAGGG
>CAZSUQ010000988.1:0-2237 GCA_964609935.1 uncultured Thermodesulfobacteriota bacterium
GTTGTGGCGCCTGACAGGGTGCGAAACGCTGCCAGCCACGCCCTTACCCTGGACAGGCCGATTTACGCCCAGCCACAGGGAGAGAACCGCTTTACAACCACCGGGACGCCCACCGACTGTGTAAACTTGGGGATTCATCGCCTGCTGCCCCGAAAGCCGGACCTGGTGGTGTCGGGCATCAACATCGGTGGAAACCTTTCCGAAGACGTGACCTATTCAGGTACCGTGGCTGCAGCACTCGAGGCCCGGCTCCTGGGGGTTCCATCCCTGGCCCTGTCCCTGGCTGCCCGCGATGAGTTTTTCTTCGATCCCGCAGGGAGGGTGGGTCGTGACCTGGCCCGATGGGTGTTGTCCCATTCCCTTCCGCCGGGCGTGTTCCTCAATGTGAACATTCCGAACCTTGTGGACGGTTCCCAGGGTGAGATTCGCTGGACAAGACTCGGCCACAAATACTACGGCGATTTCCTGGAAGAAGGGGTAGACGAAGAAGGACATGCCTTTTTCAAGTACGGGCGAGACGCTCTTACCTTTATCAACGAGGATGCAACCGAAGCGGACTGGAAAGCCGTGGAGCAGGGCTTCGTGTCCGTGACTCCGTTGCGACTGAACATGACGGACGAACCGGTTCTGGCACTCCTGAAGGCAGGTGATTACGGGGAGGCTCAACTTGGACACACCGGAGCTTGTGCATCTCCGGAAAAACATGGTTAAGGCATTTGTCCTGGATCGCGGGATTCGTGAGCCATGGATCCTGAAGGCCATGGAAAAGATCCCCCGGCACCTGTTTGTGGACGAGGCGCTCGCGTCACGCGCCTATGGGGACCATGCTCTTCCCATCGGAGCCGGGCAGACCATCAGCCAGCCATACACCATTGCCCTGACCACCCTGGCCCTGGAGCTCAGCGGGGGTGAGAAGATCTTGGAGGTGGGTACCGGATCAGGCTACCAGTCGGCCATCCTCGCTGAGATGGCCGATCGTGTGTTCTCCATTGAAAAGGTTCCTGCCCTGGCCAGGCGGGCGCGCAAGGTCCTGGACGAGCTCGGCTACCTGAACATTGCCATCCAGCGAATGGATGGATCCTATGGATGGAGGGAGGAGGCCCCTTTTGACGCTGTTCTGGTCAGTGCCGCCTCCACATCCATTCCAACAACGCTTTTTGAACAGGTGGGTGCCGGTGGCAGGCTCGTCATGCCCCTGGTGGAAGGTGACGGGCAACAGCTTGTCCGGTTCGAGAAGGGAGACGGAGCATGGGAAAAACGGGTGATCGGCCCCTGCAGGTTCGTTCCCCTGCGACATGGGGGGACGCGTCATCCCTGAACAATCGCATCTGAGGAAAGGAAATCATGAGAGAGAACATTCTGCAGTTCATCGAGGGACTGGGGCTGTCGCCTGAACTGGCCGTGCTTCTGCTGGCCATGCTGCCGATCTTCGAGTTGAGGGGATCGGTTCCCGTGGGCATCCTTCTCTTCAAGCTCCCCGTACTCGAGACCGCCTTCTATTCCATCCTGGGGAACATGATTCCCATCCTCTTTCTGCTGCTCCTGTTTGAGCCCGTGTACAAGTGGTTTTCTCGGTTCAAGAGCCTTGACCGTCTGTTTGAATGGGTGTTCAAAAGAACGCGAAGGAAGGGGAAGCTCATCGAACGTCTGGAAGTGGTGGGCCTCATCCTGTTCGTGTCCATCCCCCTTCCCGTTACCGGTGCCTGGACAGGCTCGGTGGCTGCCTTTCTTTTCGAGATCCCCTTCTGGAAGGCCCTGCCCGCCATCCTTTGCGGGGTGATGATCGCCTGCGTGGTGGTGAGCCTCGCAAGCCTGGGGGTGATTCAACTCCCGGCGATTTTCGGCGTGTCGTCGCATTAGGAGGGCCAGTCCGGTGACCGAAGGAAGAAGGATCAGGATCGGGGTTGTGGGGGCAGGATCCTGTTCCCAGGACGTGCACACAACGGCCCGCAAGGTGGGGAGGGCGATTGCCGAGCAGGGAGCGGTCCTGCTTTGCGGAGGCCTTGGGGGGGTGATGGAGGCGGCTGCCATGGGGGCCAAGGAGGCAGGCGGCGTGACCGTGGGGATCCTGCCCGGGGATCGTGCAGAAGATGCCAACCCCTACATAGACCTCCCCATCGTCACCGACATGGGACACGCAAGGAATGTGATTCTGGTTCGATCCTCGGATGCCGTGATCGCCGTTTCCGGCGGGTTCGGCACGCTTTCCGAGATTGCAATCACCCTGAAGCTGGGAC
>CAZSUQ010000989.1:0-2236 GCA_964609935.1 uncultured Thermodesulfobacteriota bacterium
CAGGGACTACTACCACAACGAAGCTCTGTTCTGGGTGGTGCTTGGCGGTGACGATACGATCGTTCCGGATCGGGATTGTTATGGACTTGTCGAAACAAGCAGTGGACCGGAAATTTGTTACGATATCCCCACGGATCTGTACTACGCAGGGCTGGACAGTTACTGGGACGAAAACGGCGACGGGATCCATGGCAAGGTAAACATTTTCCCTCCTCACATTTTCGAAGGTGATCTTCTTCCCGAGGTTATCGTGGGTCGGATTCCTGTGAGGACCTCGGCTGCGGCATTGGACTACATCAACAAGTTGATCGCATTCGAGGAATTTCCACGTCAATCAGACATGAAGATGTTCATCGGAGGCGCTCACTTGTGGGATTCCTACACGGGCGGAAACCGGCCTACAGATTCCACCAACGATGGTCACCTTGGCTTTCAACAACACGATCCCGTGAGTGATGCAGAGATGTGGTCCCGCAGAATGTACAGGGACTATATTCAGGACGAACCGTGGCCTCAGATACCCTTGGTCTACTTCTTTGATACCCTGACATCGTGGGATTCGTCGACCCCAGGTGATTATCCTCAGACATCAGGAAACATGCTGACTCGCTTGAATGAGGGCTGGGAGAACGTGTTCATTGGCTCTCATGGAGGGACCGATGGTTGGGGGCTCGAAGTGGGTTCGTTCACTTCAATAGACGCCAGCGCACTGACAAACCGGACAGACATGGTATACACCATGGCCTGCTGTACCGGGGAGTTCGATTCCGGCATAGATCCCTGTCTCAGTGAGGCGTTCCTTCGAAACGGAAACGGCGGTGCGCTGGCGTATATGGGTTGTTCGAGGTTCGGTTGGGGGATACGGGACGAACCACCAGCCGAGACCGGGAGCATTGGCGGAACGTCCTACGAATATGCACGCGGGTTCTATCGCATCATGTTCTACGGAGGTAGTCATATTGGAACGACTTTTTCGGCTCACAAAGAGGATATGGTGCCTTATTGCGGTGCGAACAACAGCTATCGCTGGGTCCAGTTCGGCATGAACCTCCAGGGAGATCCGATGACGGCCAGTGCTCAAGGACTTATCAAATGGGTGGATGCCGCTCACAGCGGTCCGGAGTCTGGAACCTATACCGAACCCTACGCGACGCTTTTTGATGGAGTTCAATACTCTGTGGATGGACATATGATCTACGCAAAGGAGGGTGTATCAGACGAGACCTGCACGATAGACATGGACAAAGAGGTCACCATCCATGCCCATGGAGGAGACGCCGTCTTTGGAAAGCAGTAGATCCTGAAGGTTGAAACGAAAACAGACGACTAAAAAAAAGAAACGCCCGGCGAGAATCCTCACCGGGTGTTTCTCGTTCAACTCAGCTCTTGCTTGAGCCAGACCTTGGCCATTTGCCAGTCCGACTTCACGGTACGGGGGGATATGTCGAGGACACGGGCCGTCTCCTCCACGGTGAGGCCGCCAAAAAACTTGAGCTCCACGAGCTGGGCGAGCTTCGGATCCACTTCCGAGAGCTTCTCCAGAGCTTCGTCGAGGGCGATCATATCCACCGAATCGTCGATCTGAAAGTCGTCAAGATCCTCCAGGGGCATCCGCACCCAACCCCCTCCCTTTTTCAGGGACTGTTTGCTGCGCGCGTGGTCGATGAGGACACGCCGCATTGTGCGGGCGGCCAAGCGCATGTAGTGGGCCTTACCGGCGAAATCCATCTTTTCACCGCCGCAGAGTCGGATGTACGCCTCGTTGACGAGCGCCGTGGTCTGCAAGGTGTGATCCCGCCGCTCATCGCTCATGTAGTAATGAGCCAGGTTGCGAAGTTCGTTGTAGAGAAAAGGAATGAGCGCTTCTTCCGCTCCCTCTTTCCCTGCGTTGACCTTCTCCAGGAGACGGGTGATTTCTTCCTTCTTCGACAAAACGGGCTTCCTTGCAGAGTGAATCGCTAAGTCAATTCAAAAGGATAAAACGCTTCCGCCGATCCATCAAGGGCGAAGACCACACTTTCGCCGCCGCGCGCGCTGCATCGGAGTCAGGTGGACTATCTCGCAGACCTGTGAATGGGAGTGAAACCCGCGAAGGGCAGGGGCCGCTTCGCCACCTCGTTCGCCCAGTCGAACAACGATTCCCGTTTGAGCGTCTCGAGGGGGAACTCCCCGCGGGCCCCAAAAAAGCAAGCATATTTAAAAGGGGCGGGGGCCCGAAGGGCCCCCCGAAAGCCCC
>CAZSUQ010000990.1:0-2236 GCA_964609935.1 uncultured Thermodesulfobacteriota bacterium
GCCTCTTGGTTATCTTTCGCACCTTTCTCTTGCCCAATGCATCCTGATAGGCTTCTTCGATGATGATCCTGTCTGACTTGATCACGGCGATCCTGCCGCTCTTGTTCCCGATGGCATCCCCACGGTTCACGACATACCCCTTGCCCACATCATCCTCCACGAGCGCTCTCCGGAGATTGGGCCCCTTCAGGATTCCAACGACCTTGAGCTGGTCGAGGCTGTAGCGCTCGAGCGGCGTTCGAATCTTCGAGACCTTCTTCACGGGTTGCACGTGTGTTTTTATTTCGATGAAGGACCGGAAAGGGTCTCTCTTCGATCTGGGGGATTGCGCGCTTACGGGTTCATCGGGTTTCGGGGCCTTGAGCGGAAGAGGTTCGGGTTTTTGTGCGTCCGGGTTCTTCCCCGTGCCGGGGGGGGCTTTCGGGTCCACCCGGCCGGTCTGCCCGGCCTGGACGATCTTCTGTTTCAGCTGTGCAGGTGCTTCCTTCTTTTCCTTGCATCCTGTGATCGCCGCAAAAAGAACCGTGCAGACCAAAAGGAAGAGCCACAGTGCCGGACCTTTTTGCATACGATTTCCGTTCATGGGAAGTCCTCTGCTTGGCGTCGGGGATCTCCTGCCCCTTTTACACGTTATCTTCACCTATTATTGGCGGCCTTGGGTCTTGCCGCTCTTTGCATCCTTGGGTTCACGTTCCGATTCTTCAAGAAACTTGTAGGTGACGGCCCTGCACACGGCTTCGAGGTTATCCAGGGACCCCTTGTCCTTTGTATGCTGGATGCTGAGGTCCGCAACGTTCACGATGCGGGGCAAGGTTCCTATGCGATAAAAGAAATGAAGCAGCTGGGGAAAGGGGCCCATCAGTGTGAGGTTCACGGGCACTTCCGCGTAAAAGTCTTTCTTTGCTGCGAGTCCGGGCCTGAAGGAAGGTATTTCAAGCCCGCTCTCCCTCCCGAGGTTCGAGATGTTCTGCAGGAGGGAGGGGATCTCTTTCTTGTTGGGTAACTGTGCCATCGCCGTCTGGAGCTGGGCCTCGAGGTTTCGGCACTCCGCCCTGAAGGCAGGGAGGTTCTGGACGATGGCCTCCTGTTCCGCCTTTTTGCCCAGCAGCTTGCTCAGCCTCCTGTCCAGCTGGGTGATTTCACTGCGCTTCGGAAGAAACCCGAACACCACGTACAGGGCCGTGATGACCAGGAGCGTAACGACGAGGATCAGGACCTTGATGGATCGGTCCAGCCTGAGGATCTTTTCCAGTGAGAGTTCCATGGGTTTCTTTGCTCTTCCTTTATGGCGTTGATTTCCGCAAGCCCGACTGCCCTTTGCCGGGCTCCTTGGTATCCTCTGCAGGGCCTTTTTTCGGCTGGGAGGTCATCACCAGGGAGAACGTCTTCATCCCAACGCCTTCCACATCCTTCTTCTCCGTCAGCTGCAGCTCCACGTTGTCGAAGAACGGGGAGCGCTCCAGATCCTTCATGAAGGTCGCAATGGTTTCATGGTCGATGGAAAAGCCTTCCATGGACAATTGCGTTCCTCTCAGGGCCATTTTGTCCAGCCACATCTTCTCCGGGATGATTTCCCCCACGTGATCCAGGAGCCTGGGGGTCCACATCTTGCCCTTTTGGAGTCTATCGATGATCTCCAGTTTGGTTTGCAGCTCTTTTTTCGCTTCCTTGTACTTGTCCACCTCCCCGACCTTGGCCTGAAGCTCCTTCAGCACCTTGTTCACCGCCCGCATTTCCTCTTCCATGGATCTCTTTTTCTGGTAGAGCATGAAGTGAACGCCGCCGAGGATCACCAGGAAGAGAAGGATGAGAAGGAAGAAGATGGAAACCTGCTGCCGGGAGGTTTCCTTGCGAATCGCTTCCCTGTCCGACAAAAGATTGATTCTTATCATCAGTCCCCTATCCCCCGGATGGCCAGACCCACGCTGACCCCCATAAAAGGAGCGATTTCCTGCAAGTATTCAGGTTCAAGGCGGCCCGGATCCACGGTGATCCTTCGAAACGGGTCCGCCAGCTCCACAGGCGTGCCGAGCCTTTCCTGCATCTTGTCCGAGAGCCCTGAAAGGGCGGAACACCCTCCGCAAAGAACGACTTTGTGGATCTTCTCGCTTGTGGATGTGGCGGAAAAGAATTCCAGAGAACGATGCATTTCATTGAGCAGGCCGCCGGTGATCCGCTCGACGACATCCTTGAGGGCGGCGCGTTCTTCCGTTCTTTCCGTCCCCCCGAGTTTCAG
>CAZSUQ010000991.1:0-2235 GCA_964609935.1 uncultured Thermodesulfobacteriota bacterium
ATCTGTTATGCTTTCCACATCTCATAAACCACGGCAGAGGAATAATTCGAGTTAATAAAGAGACAAAGATCGAAGACATCGTGAACACCTTCAAGATAACCCGGGAGGTTGGCATCATCAGCTGTGCCACCATCATGATAGGGAATCCTGGTGAGGACAGCTCCACCGTCAAGGAAACAGAAATGCTTCTCAAACAGATCAGGCCTGTAAACCTCGGTGTGGCCATGCCTCAGCTCTGGCCTGGAACCGGCCTTTATGAACTAGCAAAAAAACAGAACTTCATCGATGACGATTACTGGCTGACAGACATGTATGCGCCTCTCTACGTCGGAGCCATGTCCATTCGCAGAATGTGGTTCTATAAATGGAGGATGTTTTTCAGGCACTCCCTCAGGCAAAAAACGATCTTGCACTTCATCAAGCTCCTCAGAGAGGAGTTGACCCTTGACAGGTTCATGACGGCATTGAACATGATCTCTTTCAAAAGAAAAAGAGACAGCAGGAATTCTGTCCCTGGCAAGCCGCCTATTTCATGACCGACACAGAACCGTTGCGTTTTGAGCCCTTCGCGGTGGAATGCCGCAGTGTTAGGGCGACGTAGACGGAATTGTATGAGCAAGCGGACGACAAATGAACGGTACGACCTATCCAGTTGCCGAAAAAACCACAATGTATAGAATCAGCGACAGTGGAAATTTTCCAAGGGCAAATTAAGGTACGAATTGGACTCCTGAACACCCTCGGGCTTTGCTGTTTTCCGCCCGGCGATATTCCAGCGTTTTCTTCTTCAGCCGGGTGCGTTTTTTCAACTAAGGGAATTTCACTCCTTTCCAGGTAGATGGAGGAGCGGGAAAGATGCAGGATGATACCATTGGGAGGGTCTTCTTCAACCGGGTGAAGAAGTACAGAACCCGTGGAGCCCTCAAGGTAAAGAGGCAGGGTGCCTGGCAGGATATCTCCTGGGAGGAATGGGGAAGCAACACCCGATCACTGGCCCTGGGGTTGATGGCTCTCGGGTTGAAGGAGAGGGAACACGTAGCCCTTCTGAGCGAAAACCGACCGGAATGGACCTATGTTGATCTGGGAATCCTTGCCGCCAATGCCGTAGATGCCCCCATCTATGCCACGAACATACCGGATCAGGTGGAGCACATCATCAAGGACTCCGGTGCAAGATTCATCTTCGTTTCCACGGAACAACAGCTCGACAAGGTAAAGGAAATCAAGGCGAACGTTCCGGAACTGGAGAAGGCCGTCATCATGGATCCGGCGGGAGAGCACGCCGAAGACTGGATCCTGTCCCTTTCGGATCTCCAAAAACTCGGAGAGGACAAGGGAGACCCGGAAGAATTTGAAAAGCGGCTCTTAAACGTGAAGCCCGAGGACCTGGCCACCCTCATCTACACATCCGGCACCACCGGAGCACCCAAGGGTGTGATGCTGACCCATGAAAACTTCATCTCGAACATCCGCGGTGTCGTTGAGGTTCTCCCGCTCAACGATTCCGACCTCGCGCTGAGCTTCCTTCCCCTGAGCCACTCCTTTGAGCGCCTGGGGGGCTATTACGCCACCCTGTACGTGGGCGGCACGATCGCCTATGCGGAGAGCATCGACAAGGTCCCGGACAACATCCAGGAGATCCGGCCAACGGTCATGTGCAGCGTGCCCCGGCTTTACGAAAAGATGCACACCCGGGTGCTCACCATGGCGGAAAGCGGCCCTGCCCTGAAAAAGAAGCTCTTTTTCTGGAGTCTCGGGGTCGGAAGCGAGGTGAGCAAGCTCATCAGCGCAAAGAAGGAGATCCCTGCCGGGCTGAAGGTCAAGCAACAGATTGCGGACAGGATCGTGTTCAGCAAGCTTCGTGAGCGGATGGGCGGCAGGCTGCGCTTCTTCGTCTCCGGCGGAGCACCCCTGGCAAAGGAGATCGCGGAGTTCTTCCACGCCGCGGGCATCCTGATCCTGGAGGGCTACGGACTCACAGAGACCACGCCGGTCATCTCGGCCAACAGTCCCGATTCCTTCAAGCTGGGCTCTGTGGGACAGCCGCTCTCCAATCTCCAGGTGAAGATCGCTCCGGACGGGGAGATCCTCGTGCGCGGCCCCAGCATCATGAAGGGGTATTACAACAAGCCTGAAGAAACCGCAGAGGTCCTGAGCGAGGACGGCTGGTTTTCCACCGGGGACATCGGATACCTGGACCAGGACAACTTTCTCCACATCACGGACCGCAAGAAA
>CAZSUQ010000992.1:0-2228 GCA_964609935.1 uncultured Thermodesulfobacteriota bacterium
TGGGTGTGAATGGCGAAACGTTAAAGGGATTCCCTCGCATGGGAATCGAGGCTAGAAGGGACCCAGTCGCAGACCTCCTCACGTTGATGATTGCCCGCTATGAACCAGCCACCATTTCCGGAAGACTCCTCTGTGCTGATTCCCCGACGCAAGGAAGAAGCAGGGCCTACCGTGTACCGGAAGCCGCCGAGAGGAGTGCCGCTCAAGATGTGGAATACGACTACTCTCATGGGATTTGGAGAACCGGGAAAGATCCCAGGGCTTTCTACACTTCCAAGGGCTGTGCGTGGTTCTCCTTGCAGAGTCATATGTAGGCATCGGCTCCGGACCAACGAAATACCCTGAAACCAGGAACCATAAAAACATCCGGAGAAGTGCGAGGCACAAGTGGCCGAAGTCTTCAAGGCAGACACATCCGGGTCGGTGGGAAGCCAAAGGCACAAAGCACCGTTTGCCCCCGGCTACCTGCTGGACGCAAGACGGACTCTCAGGCTTGCCAACCGGATCGTGAACACGGCTGGATACCCTGATCTGGCGGTCACCAGGGCGGTTGTCTTCCTGACTGAACGATGCAACATGGCTTGTGTTTATTGCAGGAGCACAAGACACCTCATGCCCCAATGGACCCGGGACCGTCTTCTGCTCCTTCTTGAGCAGTGGACCCAACTGGGAACGAGACACATCCACTGGACGGGTGGAGAGCCGACTCTCTATCCGGATCTATCGGATCTGGTTCGCCGTTCGGCTGCCTCCGGGATGAACAACTCCATTTCTACCAACGGTGCCTCCGATATAGAGACCTATCTTCGGTTGGTCGAAGCCGGAATGAAGCGTTTCTATCTCTCCATCGATGCTGTGGATGTTGGCAGATTTGATGAGATGACACGGTCCAATGGATACCTGCCACAAGTGCTTCAGGTGCTCCGCTCATTGTGCGAAATGCGGGATCGAGGTCACGATTTACATGTTACGATAAATACTGTCTTGAAAGGCAGGGTCGTTGCGGATCTGATGAAGAACAGCGGCCGGAGCCTGCGCGCGTTTCTTTGCTGGCTCCGTGACTCGGGTGCCGACGATTTCAAGTTCTTACCCGCCTCGCATGAACCGGCCTCCCGTCTCTTTCCGACCCGGGAGATGCGCGAACGATTTCTCTTGAGTTGTTCGGAGTCAGTACCCTATCGGCACCGCATGTTTCATCACCGCATCTCCACCATGCTCAACGGAGGGCATGGATTCAGAGATCCGCGTGAAAGGAAGTGCTACCAATGCGTGGACGACCGCGCCTACGACTCGATCGGGTCATACGCTTGCATCATTCAACTGCGGGAGGGAGCAGCGCCGATTTATCTCCACGAGGATCCTGATGACCTCAAGAAAAACAAGCTCAACACCTTCCTGAATCAAGACCGCTCCCGAGATCCGATTTGCAGGCGATGCTGCTTTGACCTGTACAGGGACCTCAACGAGGGCGTGTACAATCTTCTCCGGCAGAAGACGGGAGAACACAAATGAGCCTGCCGCCGTTCGCTTTCCACCCTCAGGAACGGGCCGACCTTCACATGCATTCCCGTTACTCGGACGGGGCCCATCTGCCTGAGGAGCTGGCTCGAATGTCCAACGCAGAGGGCCTTAAGGTTGTCTCCTTGACGGACCATGCCTCCGTGTCCGGATTCGTGGAAATGTGCTGTGCAGCAGCTTCAGTGGGTGTCTACGTGATCCCTGGGGTGGAACTGAACAGTCGGGAAGGAGATTTTCTCGGGTATTTCATCGATTACCAGGACGATGCTTTTCTCGATTTCCTCAAAGAAGTAAACCGGGAGCGAACAAAACGCATTTCGAATACCGTGGGCCGCCTTGCCCGGTTGGGATTTGGAATCGACTGGGATGCATTGTGCGAACTCGCTCACCCCGGACCCGTGTCGCGCAGCACGGTCGCCCTCGCCCTGGTGAACCAGGGCCGCATTCCGGATGTGGACTCCGCCTTTGACAGCCTGCTGGGGAGAGATTGCCCGGCGTATGTTAAGGGAGAGGCCCCCGATGCTATCTCGTGTGTCGCCGCCATCAGGAAAGCAGGAGGGATTGCTGTTCAAGCTCACCCTTTCTACCAACATGCAGAAGCGGAGCCATACGAACTGGAGAGTTTCTATGAAAAAATGGCAGATCTTGGGGTCGTCGGCTACGAGGTCGGACCACTCGATCTTCAACGGAATCGCCATTTCGTTAATCGC
>CAZSUQ010000993.1:0-2227 GCA_964609935.1 uncultured Thermodesulfobacteriota bacterium
CACCACGGCCATTCCGCCCCTGGCCAGGACCTCGGTGACCTTGAACTGCCCCATCTGCTCGGGCACTTGCTCTTCTGTCTCGTCTTGTTCTTTCATGGGTGAAAGCCGATGAATTCGTGGGGGGGGTAGGTTCAGAACCTTTGTTCTGACCTCAGTAGATGCCGAAGGCGAATCCAGACCTTCTCAGTTCACCACAAAATCGAACCCCTTTTCAAGCATTTCCTTCGCCGGATCCTCGAAAGGGTTGTTCCTCGAGTTTGCCTTGTGCAAGCATTCACGCAAAGCTGTGGGAGAGACCGTACATCCATACAAAGGTCTATTCACCATCTGAAAGGGAGGTTCAAGGGATCATGGCTGATATCAAGGGGAAGATTCTCGAGATCATCCGTCAACCCCATCTCGCATCACTGGCCACCGTCACCGAAGACGGAAAGCCCTGGGTGCGATACGTGGCGCCACAGGACTGGAGAGCGCGGACAGCTACCTGCAGATCCAGGGAAGGGCGGAGATCGTCACGGACGAGTCTGCCCGCAAGGCATACTGGAAGGATGAGCTGAAGCGCTACTTCAGCAGTCGTGATGATCCGAACTACTGCGTCGTGGTGATCAAACCGTACCGGATCGAATACATGGAAGCCGGCTCCATGGTGCCCCAGGTCTGGCAGCCTTAGGGTCCCTGTGAATCTGCTGGGGGCTAGGGAGTCTTCACCAGGTTGCCCTTGTACACCACGTACGCACTGGGGTCGGACAGGTAGTCCGGGTCTAGCACATCCTTGATCTTCTTCTGCCACAGGTGGAAGTTCTTGCAGGCCTTCCCAACGGTCTCCAGTCGGTCTCCGTGAGAGGGGCCGCTTCCCAGCACGAGCATGGCGTTGCACGAGGAGACAGGGTCCTGGCGCTCCATGGCCTCCTGGTCCTCCTCGGTGATCAGGTCGATGGCGCCCTGCACGGACTCCTCGTAGGCCGGGTCGTAGTGGTACTCCACCTCTCCGTAGGCATAGCCGCCGTTCTCAAAGGAGTTGTGATACAGGGAATCCGTGCCGTCGTCCATGATCACGCCCCGCTCGATGTACTTCTTCTTGAGCCGCTCTCCCCCGTAGCCCTGGTGCCTGATCACCGCTTCCGTGGAAGCGGTGTAGGCGGCATTGATGATGAATCCGCCGTTGTGGGAGATGAAGTGTGTGTCATTGGCACAGAGGGCGTGGAAGAGCACGTCCTCGATGGAGGCGGGCATCTGCTCCGTGAAGCTGGGATCCATGAGCATGGCAGGGATCTCTCCGCCCACCTCCTCGATGATCCTGTCCATGACCTTGCACTTGTATTCGAACTCCCGGTCCGTGTGCGCAAACACCGTGGCCACCACAGGGTACTTGAAGACCGAGGCGGCCGCCTGTACAACGCCGCCTTCGTAGAGCTGCTTGATGAGGTTGGAGTCCGGCAGGATGCACACCGCGTGCTCGATGCCGCCCACGCGCCAGAGCGTGTAGGCCACCTCTGCGTCCCCCACCTTGAAAAGGAAATCGATGAGGACCTCCCAGTCCGGAAAACAGACCATGTAGACCTTGCTCCGCGGGACCTTGTCCCTGAGCTTGTATCTCAGGGGATGACTGGGCAGGGCCTCGGTGCGCATGGCCCCGGGCCCGGGCCAGCTGTGGAGCTTGATGGACGCCTTGGTGACAACGCCCATGCCCCCGCAGGCGCCGATGTGGCCCCGCAGGGCCCCGCGCAGGCTCGGTCCCGGGCCTTCGGCCGTGAACCATCCTTCCGGGGTTCCCAGCTTGAGGAGGGTCCCCGTGGGAAGCACCCACTCCGCGCCCAGGAGGTTGCGGCCGTTGTACCCGCCGTGGTTTCCAAAGGTGTTCACGCCCCAGAGGGACGATATGTTGGCCAGTACCGATGCCTGGGAGCCGGCCTGGATCGGGGTGGTGAACAACCCCACCTTCATGGCCTCTGCACTGAGCTCGGCCCAGGTCACGTAGGGCTCCACCACCGCCAACTTGTTCTTCTCGTCGATCTCCAGGATCCGGTTCATGCGTCTCAGGTCAAGCACCAGCACCCCTTCCATGCCCGGGAAGGCGTGAATCCCGTATCCGGTGCTGTGGGGCTTGAACCGGATCTTGTGCCGGTTGCAGAGCTTCACAATGGTCTGCACCTCCTCCGCGCTCCCGGGGAGCATGACCGCCTCGGGCCTGTACCCGTACTTGTTCGGTGCGAACAGCGGATGGGAT
>CAZSUQ010000994.1:0-2220 GCA_964609935.1 uncultured Thermodesulfobacteriota bacterium
GGTCCAGATAGAAGCGCCGGAACACATAGTCTACGGATCTGCGTTGAAAATCCTTCAGCCTTGCAAGAACACGTTCAGCACCATTCGATGGCTTGGTCATCGGCCGATCTCCGCCAAGGCTTCCTTAAATACGGTCCACATTTCGAGAAACTGTGGAGGAACGATTGCATTCGTTTTTTTGTTTTGCATCAGTCGTTTCACTACAGATTCGACATCCTTCAGTTTATCGGGGTCTCGGCTGAAAGCCCTTGTAAGTTCTTCGAGGATGGGTATTTCGGATGAGAACCCATCGCCCCAGGACCCGCTTCCGCTACCTCTGTTGAATAGGCTGCCGCCACCAAGTATCCCTCCGGTATATTCACCCAGAAGCAGGAGGATGTACCTAAAAAATCCATCCTGATTCTTAAGGACAAGCTGGAATATGGCATCAACCCGGTTTTCAGGAAGCCCTTCCACAGGAAGGCTCAGAACCATCCTAAGAGAAATTTTTTTAATCTCTGATACAAATTCGAAAGCGATGAGGCCTGTCACTGATTCCGTAGCATATTGGCCGATATCAACACTTTCATGTCGAGTTAAACCCATTGTGTCAACAGCCCGGTCTTCTGTCACAGTAATAGGCCAGGCTTTGAACTTGGAAATACCATCGAAACAAAGTCGTTCGGAAGATTTAATCCATAGCCTCCAGGCTTCATCGCTTTTTTGGCATGTCACGTTCAGTTTAGTTTGCGCTAATTTATCTCGTGCCTGTTCAAGTGCGTTGCGTGCCTTCGCTTCTTCATCATCTATGGTGGGAAGCTCTTCCGGTCTTACATACTCCGACAAAACAGGCCCCAGACCACTATCCGCGGTGAGAGTTTCTACGCCTCCAACCCGGCTTGTCCTGCCAACCAGTTCAACGAGGATCTCGGTATTGACCCTTTCAAGGAGAGCTGCGCTGGTTGCATTTGCCGAACCAAGGTAAAGATGTGTCCTCCATCCCTGTTCAACAATATAAACCTTTGCGTGAAGTCCGACCGTGTCATGCTGTTCCTGTTCTTCACCGTCCTCGGTTTCAGCTGCTTCGTCGAGCGTATACCAGCTTTGAGCTATTTCCATTGAATCAGCGCCAAGCTGATTCAATTCATCCGGTCTGGAAATAACAGAGGTCAACTGTTGAGTCTTGCTGTTAAGCCATGAGAGGGCACGGTCTGTTACAAACGGCGAGATTACAGCCATCCTTTTTGACCAAGGTGGGGTCCACGATTTTCTGCCAATCCCAAGAATGTGAAAGTAAATCTCTTCAAATCCGTCAGATAATTCCCAAGGGGTCTTTCTGACTTCATCGGCCAGTTTTTCCGCTATCTCCAATTTTGATTCTGACACTGGGTGAACGGCCATGGACGGAAGCGCTTTTAACAATTCACCCAAAGGCCGGTTAGCCTTGATATAGCGGCCCTGGGGTTGGCCTTCAAGTTGTAGGGAAATATCCCAGGAACGGTCGTACGTGATATTCCGAGACAGAATCAACAATCTGATTAAAGGAGGTTCATTGTCGAGATCAGGCTGTATAAAACGAAGGACCCAGATTTTTGGATGGAATGCACCACCACGCGGGGCTTTAACTGGTGTCACCATGTTTTCGAGCAAACCGAAAAGGACATTACTGCCAGAAGGAGGCTTGATGCCAGTTTGTCCTACATACACGTTAAAGCGGTCTGAAAGCCTGCGCAAAGACTCCAGAAGCCGAATTGGGTCAATGGTGGCTGTTGAAGAGCGGTCGGCAAGGGCGAGGTGGGTTGGCAATGACAGTAATGTGGACGGATCAAGGGAATAGGTGGTTGCTAAAGCCTGGTCAAAGATGTAGCCAGGGGGTGGTGTTACAGATGCTGTGTAAAGGCTTCTTGCATCAGAATTCAGCATAACTTTCCCTGTTTAGGCCGGCATATAGATCGGAAAGCAACGTTTTTACATTTCGCCAGCGATAAGACATTTGCCCAACGCCGGCATACCCTTTCCATTGATCTCTTGCCCGAGGATTCGTAAAGCGCGACCGCGCGCCCTTGAGACGCTGTTCCCTGGAACGGATCAAGGACCTGCTTTCATCATCGTCAGCTACATTTCCCTGGGTCGTGAGGGCTCGATGATACCAGTTGGTAACAAAGTCTTTGGTCCGCCTCGTAATCGTGTGCCCACGGCCAACCGTCAAATTCCACAATTCATCAAGAGGGAGGTCTATGA
>CAZSUQ010000995.1:0-2219 GCA_964609935.1 uncultured Thermodesulfobacteriota bacterium
GTCAAACGATTCGGGTTGCCGAACCGGGAGCGTAAAGATCAGGTCGCAAGGTTGGAACAAGGCACAAATTATCATTTCTTAACGTCATCTTCTTGATGTTCATCTTCGGGTCTTCCGGTCCGGCCGTGTCCGCGGATCGGGTCTATGTGGGTGTGCGGGCATGCCAGGAGTGCCACCACAACAAGGGGAAACGCAACCAGTTCAACCTGTGGCGTCTCTCCAAACACGCCCGCGCGCATGCTGCGTTGGCCATGCCTGAGGCAAAAGAGATCGCGAGGCTTTCCGGGATTGATCGAGATCCTTTTGAAAGCCCCATCTGCCTCGGGTGCCACACCACGGCTTACCAGGCAGAAACGTGGGAAACAGATCCCGGATTCTTCTATGAGGACGGCATCCAGTGCGAGTTCTGTCATGGTCCCGGGAGCGGATACATGAATCAAGAGACCATGGCCAACAGAGAGATGGCGATGAAAGCGGGCCTCCGAATGCCTGACAGGGAGTTCTGCATGCACTGTCATCAAGAGAAGGGCTCGCATCTTGCCGTGTTGGACGTGAAGGCGTTCGGCCATGAGAAGGCAATGGGTGAGATCGACCACAGAGGGCGTGGGGGGGCGTTGCCTTTCTCAAACCGGAATCCGGTCACCTCTTCCACCGAACCCCAATACGTTGGAGTACGGATCTGTGCCGGATGCCATAAAGGGAAAGAGAGAGGTTATACCTTCAGCAAATGGCGGCTCTCTGCACATGCAGATGCTTATGCGATTCTGGGAACGAGGAAGGCGGGTGCGATTGCCCGAGAAAAGGGAATGACCGAGAATCCTCAGGAATCTCAGCACTGCCTTCGATGCCACAGCACAGGTTTCGATGCCTCACCAGATCGATTTTCGGATACGTTTGACAGGGTAGAGGGTGTGCAATGTGAAGCCTGTCACGGACCCGGAAGCGAGCATGTGCTGGCAATATTCGAGAATTCGGGCAAAAAAGGGATCCTGACCCCGAGCAAGGAAACGTGTAGCCCATGTCATGTCTCGGCCGTGCATGATTCTTCTTTTGATTACGATGTGAGGATGGAAAGATTACAACACTTCCGCTGCGCAGAATCCCCAGATGCAGAAATGGAATACAAAACGCCAACCAATCTGGTCGTTACAAAAGACGGCGAGAAGCTGTTTGTTGTCTGTGAGGGTTCGGACAGTCTCATCGTTGTGGATTCAAAACGGGGGAAGATTCTCGCAGAGGTTGATCTGCAGAGCTTGCCATACGATGTCTGTCTTTCTCCGGATGAGAGCCGGGCGTATGTGACAAACCGGGGATCTGATTCCGTATCGGTGGTTGATACGGAAACGTATGGCATCCTGGGACAGATACCGGTGGGGGACGAGCCGCACGGACTGGCTACGGACAGGGAGGGCCGCACGCTCTATGTGGCCAATGCCGGATCGTATGATGTCTCGGTGATCGATCTGTTGGCAGGGAAGGAGATCAAACGCTTGGCGGCGGCTCGCGGAGCTTGGGCGGTTGAACGGTCCCCGGACGGCGAGGCGGTCTTCATCACCAACAACCTTCCTCATTTCACAGAATTCCGGAAGCCTCCGTTTTCCGAGGTTACGGTAATAGAAACCGAGAGGTCCGTTGTCGAAAGGCGCATATTCTTGCCTGAAGCCAACATGGTTCAGGGAGTGAGCTGTTCGCCGGACGGCGAGTTTGTTCTCGTTACCTTGGTCCGAACGAAGAATCTGGTTCCCATGACCCGCGTCTTGCAGGGATGGGCGATGACCAACGGGTTGGGCGTCCTGTGGCGAGACGGTCGCGTCGATCAATTGTTGCTGGACGAGGGAGAGTCCTTCTTTGCGGATCCCACGGATGTCGTCCTTGCACCGGACGGATCACAGGCATACATTTCCAGCGGAGGCACGAATACGGTGGCGGTGATTGAAGTCCGACGGCTGATGGACGTTCTGGAGACGGCCACGGAAGAGGAGCGACGAACGACGCTGCCGAACCATCTCGGCGTACCGGCGGAGTATGTCCTGAAAAGGATCTCCGTGGGAAGGAATCCAAGAGGGCTGGCGGTTTCAGGCTACGGCAAATTTGTCTATGTGGCAGATACACTCGATGACACGGTCTCGGTCATTGACGTGAACAAACAGGAGAGGACAAGGGTCATTGATCTTGGCGGGCCCAAGGAAATCACCTTGGAACGAATGGGGGAGCGCATT
>CAZSUQ010000996.1:0-2217 GCA_964609935.1 uncultured Thermodesulfobacteriota bacterium
TTTAGATGAATATCTCTTCTGAATCACTTCCCGAGCTCGACGCCCCATCTTTTTCCTCTCGTTCTCATTTTCCAGAAGCTCTTGTATCGCGCTCCACAGCTCCCGGGCATTTTCCGGCTTGATCAACCGTCCCGTTACCCCGTTCTCGATCACCTTGTGATTTTCACCCACTCTCGTTGCAACGACGGCTTTTCCGGTTGCCATGGCTTCCAGCAT
The DNA here is from genome assembly GCA_964609935.1 of uncultured Thermodesulfobacteriota bacterium. Taxonomy (GTDB): domain Bacteria; phylum Desulfobacterota; class DSWW01; order DSWW01; family DSWW01; genus CAYTRL01. The sequence goes on from CAZSUQ010000996.1 coordinate 217, forward strand.
TGCCATCGGGAGTCCTTCCGTTAATGAAGGCAGCAAAAAGATATCGACCACGCTCAGTACTTCCGGAATGTTTTTCTGGCCCCCTGCAAAGACGATTCTGTTTTCCAGGTTCATTTCCCTGCATGTCTCTACGAGTTCATCCTTCATTTTTCCATCCCCGACCACCAGGAGATGCAAATCCGGAAATGGTTTTTGAAGATGTTGTAAAGCCTGAAAAGCATACAGATGACCTTTCTCGAACGTCAGGCTGGAGATCATCCCCAGAACGACAACGTCCGGATTTATTCCAAGTTTTTCCATCATCTCCGTGGATTTTTCTTTGGGAACATATTTTTCGGTATCAATCCCGTTCGAAATCTTATTCGTATTTCGGACAAAATGTTTTCTCATGTCTTCCATGATGCCGTCGGATACCCCCACGACCTCGTCAAAGAATTGCAGGGAAACCGTATCGATCATGGCATAGATTTTTCCCCGCAGAAACAACCGTTTCCACAAATGGTTCGTGGCAACCTTCGCAATATGAGACGGCAGGAACATTCCATAGACATCTTCCTTGTATCCATGACAGTGTACGATATCGATTTCCTGTGAACATCCATATTGACGCAAGCGCCGGATGCACCGAAAGTCCAATCTCCCCCGACTCTCAAAGACAACCGTTTCGAGGTTATGTTCCCTCGCCATGTGAATGAACTCCGGAAACGGATCACGAGTATCTTTCAAGGCACCGACAATCGGATGATATCCATACGCAGGTGAATATTTTGCCAGTTCAATAATCACGTTTTCCGCACCCAGGATCCCGGCACTGCTCCGCAGGTGCAACACGCGTCTTTTTCTATCCACCGCCCCTCTCCTCTCCTTTTCTCGTATGGACGACTCTTTTCGTATGGGACCAGATCGATCCGCATGGGCCGGTCGGTCTTTCCTGATTCCCGTCTCACGACCCTCCTGCAGAACCGTTCGACAGAAGCCGTCCACCGTCCTTCACGAAAACCGGTTCGCCGCCCTTCCCGCCACCCCTCCCGCCCCTTTCCCTTTCGCCGCGAGAGCCACGGAAGGGACGTCCCTCATCGCTTGTTCTTTCGGAAAAACCTGAAACCCGACGGCACAAGCGCTTTCCCGCGATACGCCTCCTCATACAGGACTTCGTATTGCCGAGTCATCATCCGCGCACTGAATTTCTCATCAAACATGCTTTTGGCATTGCACCTGTATTTTTTCCTCCGTTCCTCATCGGACAATAATCCGATAATCTCTACCGAGAGTGCGTTTTCGTCCTCCGGGGGAACGAGGATTCCGCTGGTACCGTTCTGGACGGCAAGGGGGTTTCCACCCACATTCGTAGCGATGATCGGACATTCGGCCGCCATGGTCTCCAGAAGCACCATCGGCAACCCCTCCCAGAGAGACGGAAGCACATACACATCCAGCATGTTCAGAATTTCATGCATATCTGCCCGCTTCCCGACAAAAAACACATGCGGATCCAGTTCCAGCTCACGGGCCTCGCTTTTCAGTCTGTTTTCCAGAGGACCCGTGCCTGCGATCACCAGGGAGATATCCGGATAGGATTCTATGACTCTTGGCATAGCGCGCAGCAGATAGGAAATACCTTTTTGTTCACACAGCCGAACACCTAAGCCGATCACAGGTCCGTTCGGCCTGATTCCTAATTCCTTTCTTTTTCCTGCAATATCCGTCGACCCTGTGTACCGAGATTCATCAATTCCGTTATAAATCGTCTCCAGCCGGTTCGAAGAGATATGCTCATACTTTCTCAGATTTTCCGTTGTGTGTTCAGAAACCCCCACGACCTTATGTGCGAAATGCGAGAGGAACCATTCTGCAAACATGTATCTTCTCTTGTCCGGAAAATCGCGTGCATGATCTGTATGAATCACGGCCTTGACACCGGCACAGATCGAGGCAACCGTTCCGTCAATAAACGGCTGCGTATTGTGGGTGTGAACGATCTCCACGTTACGGCTTTTCAGG
>CAZSUQ010000997.1:0-2216 GCA_964609935.1 uncultured Thermodesulfobacteriota bacterium
CCCAGACCCCTGCAATGTTCGCACCCTCTCCCCGCTTCGGGGTGGTCCCGGTCAGGTCGGGCGGGTGCCCGTCCACGATGCTGAAGACGATGTCGCCCCAGAGAAGCCCAAAGGCCAGGCCATCCCCATTGGCCACATACAGACGGTCGTCATCCCCCCAGGCACAGGGCCAGAGATCCCCGGTCCAGCCGGGCAGCAGGGGGTTTGTCAGCCTGTAGGTGTTGTAATCCTCCACGACCACGTTGAGGATGGGATAGGAGGGTGCGGGAGAGGGCTCAAGGATTGCGACGCCTTTTTCGCTGCCGCAGGCATGGCAGAAAAGGCCGATGGACAAGGCCGCGACAAAGAAGAGACTGCCCAAATGAAGATCGTACCGGCCCATGGAGTGGTTCCCCATCACGGAACAGAGTCGTTGTGCCCTATCCTGGAGAGGACACCTGTTTTTGAGACTAGTGAATCCAGGGTGGGTTGTCAAAAAAATGCAAATCCTATATCCGTAGAGCCCTGCGGAAGCAGAAACCCGAAGGGGAGAAACCTCCGTCAACAACACACAAGATCGCCGCAAGAGCCGTTGCCGCATGAAGGATCTCTGGAACTTTGCTTACGGCGGGAACATGAATCCCAAGGTCCTCTCCGAACGCAGGGGAATCCATCCTCTGGAATCGGTTGCAGGGGTCCTGGAAGGCTACCGCCTGGCGTTCAACGCCAGGGGCTTCCCGTGGATCGAGCCCGTGTTTGCCAACGTCGAGCCCGCAGAAGGTGAGAACGTGCACGGCGTCCTGCACCGGCTGACCCGGGAGCAGTTTTCACTCCTGGACCGATACGAGGCCCGGGGGCTGGTCTACAGGCACGTGGAACTGGATGTGAAGGCCTATGACGGCCGCATCATCAGGGCGCACATCTACAGGGCCATCATGGCGTCAAGGGAGAAGGCTCCCTCCTGCCGCTACCTGGACATCCTCCGTGAGGGCGCACGCCAGAGCCGCCTGGACACGGATTACGTCCGAATGCTCCACGACCATCCCTGTCGGGCAACGCCCAGGGTACCGGAATCCGTGCTTCTTCTGTCCGAACGGGTCTTCAAGATCGGCAAGCCCCTGCTCCAGGTGATCCACGCAGGGCGGCGATTGAAGGGGAAAAGAGGCTCTCACAGGGATTAAGCCTGTGGGGGCACTCGGAAATGCCGCAATGTTTTAGGAATGGGCTTTTCTCAACACATCCAGGGCATCCTCGAGATCCACTTCCACCGGATTCACGATCATCGCCCCGTCGAGAAGTGATGTTTTGGCGATCTTCTCGAGGTCTCCCTCATTCACACCGGCCTTTTCCAGGCTGAGCGGAAACCCGCCGGTGCGATGGATCTCCTTTCTCAGGTCCCTCACCCTGTCAACACAGCGCTGCGCCCGTTCCCCTTCAGGCGTGTTCATAACCTCCTCCATGCCTGCCAGGGGAAGGAGAAGCTCGGCGTACAGGGGCGCATTCTTCTCCATGTTGTACTCCATCACAAAGGGGAGGAGAACACCCATGGCAACGCCGTGGGGGATATGGCTCACCGCACCGCAGGCATGCCCGAGTCCGTGGACCATGCCCACCATGGAGTTGGAGAACGCTGCGCCGGCCACCAGGGCCGCATTGGCCATGCCCATGCGTGCCTCGAGGTTGTCCCCGTCTTCCGTGGCCTGGACCAGGTACTGGCCGATCAGCTTGATGGCGGACACCGCGTAAGCATCACTCAAGGGATTCTTCTGCAGGCAGGTATAGGCCTCCACAGCGTGGGTCAGCGCATCCATGCCGGTGGCAGCGGTGATGTGCGGCGGCATGGTCTGCGTCATCCTCGGATCCAGCACGGCCACGTCCGGATAGAGTCTCGGAGACGGGAAGACCATTTTCACGTCCTTGTCCACGTGACGGATCACAGCAACCTGTGTCACCTCGGAGCCGGTGCCTGCGGTGGTGGGGACCACGATGAGAGGCTTCATGGGTTTGCGCAGCATGTTGACGCCCATGAATTTCATCAGATCATCGGTTTCCTCTGTCACCACGATGTTCACCCCCTTGGCCGTGTCAATGGCCGACCCCCCTCCCACCGCGATAATCGAGTCACAACGTTTCACTTTGTATATCTCAGCGATCTCATTCACCACGACATTCGAGGAATCCGGGGGCGTCTTGTCATAGATGGCACCGATGGTGGTCTCCGAGCTCTTGAAGGTCTC
>CAZSUQ010000998.1:0-2216 GCA_964609935.1 uncultured Thermodesulfobacteriota bacterium
TTTTTTCCCTGTCGCGTGCCGGTATCGTGGGCCTCCTCGTTGGAATCCTCGTGCTTTTCCTTTGTTCAGGTGTCGGAGGGGCAGGGAAAAAGAGGGCCTTTCTCGTTTTCGCCGTCATTCTGGTCCTGGCCCTGGGTGGAGCATTCTACAGGGGCATGGACCAGGTCATTGACCGCTTCGAACGCCTAACCGAAGAGGGGACGAAAGCCGGATGGTCCGCAAGAGCGGACCTGCGCCAAGCAGGGTACCGGTTGTTTCAGAAGTTCCCTGTCCTGGGCTCCGGTGGGGGTACGTTCGGGGATGTTTCGCTTGCGGATCAGCCCGCCCTGTTCGGCGACAAGATAGCCCGCTACCTCCACTGCGACTGGCTCCAGGTGGCCTGTGAAACCGGGGTTGCAGGGGCTCTGATCCTCTACACGGCTGTGGGCATTCTGGTCGTTGGACTTTTCCGAAAGATCCGCAAGAGGTCTGACCCATACTCGCGGTGGATCGCTTCCGGGGCCTTTGCCGGCATCGTGGCCATGCTGGTGCACAGCCTCTTCGATTTCAACCTCTACATGGTTACGGCGAACGGCCTGATCTTCCTTGTTCTCGTTGCAATCTGCCACGCAGCGGTTCACATGAAGGGGCGGCTCCGCGGATCCTCAGAGAGCTTCTCCTGCAGGACTATCCCCTTGTCGTCAAAAGGCGCCCGCATCCTGCTCTCCGGGGTGGTCCTTCTGGTGTGTGTAGCCGCCTCCACCTTTTCCGTGAGAATGGGCCTGGCAGATGCGGCCTTCAGTCGATACCTTGCATGGGCTGAGGGTGAGCCGGACCCCTACTTCTTCTGGATCCCCCCCCAGCTGGACAAGGAGGAGGCAAAAGAGGCGCTGGACCGGGCCTCCCGAATGGACCCAGGCTCTCCTGAGGTGAAGTTTCATCAGGGGCTTTACGCTGTAAAGGATCACGAGGAGAGGATTGGGACCATTGCCAGGGAGATGGCCATCAACATGCTGGTCAAGGGTCATACGTTGATGCCCCTCGATGAGGAGGTGGAAGAGCCTGTCCAGGTTCTCGTGCGTGACATCACACGCAGGGTGAAAGAACAGGAACTTGCAATCGACGAAGAGTCCGAAGGGTTTGCCATGCTGGTTTCCAGCTTCGAGCCGTCCGCTCGGAGAAAGCTGCTGGAAGAGTCAAAGAGCGTCATCCGGCAGGCAGAGCCGTTCTTTATGGAGGCGGTCCGCATGGCACCAACGGTGCCCTGGCACCACACGGACCGGGTCGTGGCACGCGCGAGTCTTCTTCCAGAAGAAGTATGGCTCGAGGAGGACAGGCCCCTGCAGGACGAGCTTGTCAACAATTCCCTTTTCCTTGCTCCGAGACGTCCCAGAACCCTCTTCCTGGCGGGGAGATATCTCCTCATAAAGGAACTGGCCGCTGCGGGGGAAGATGAGGGTCTGTCCGAAGGTTCGAAGGAACAGGTCCTGGAGAGTTTTGGCAAGGTTCTGGAAGGGGAGCCGAAGAAATATGCGCATTTGATCTACACGCCTCTCACGGACAAGGTGGGAATGGGGCCCGAGACCCTGATGCAGATGACTCCCCGTACGTACCTCTGTCAGTCGAGCCTCTATAGCTTTTTCCGGCAAAGGGGGATGTGGCTAGAGGCGCTTCAGACCGCGGAAACCGTGCTCGAGCTTCTCGTCCTCGATCCACAAAGTAAAGAAGGGGAAGCTGCAGGGCTACCCTCTGCTTTGAAGGTTGAGGACCTTTCCGGAAGATACAGCCTCGACCGGTTGAAGCTCTTGCGCAGGATCGGAATGCAGCAGGCCTGGGAGAGGGAAGAAAAGAGGCTCTCCTCTGTTTCCGTTGCCCGTTGCGGGGAACTTCTCGAGAAGGCAAAGCAGCTCCAGCGCCTCAGCAGGCTCGAAGAGGCGAGAAAGTGCTGTTCAGACTGCCTGGAGATCGATCCGGGGCACAAAGAGGCAAGGCTGACCCTGCTCGAAACCGAAACGCTTCCGGGAAGGCTCTGGGGGTCGGGGGGCATGCTGGAGACGCTCGGGGGGCTGTTCCACTTCCTTCGATCGCTTCCGAGCCTGGAGCCCGACGAGTGTGAGCGGGTGGACAGGATCCTCTCCAGACTCGAACCGTCCATGCCCTCTGAACACCTCTACTTCCAGATGGCAAAGGCGATGAAGGAGATCTGCTGCGGCAGGAACGATGATGCCTCCAACATT
>CAZSUQ010000999.1:0-2209 GCA_964609935.1 uncultured Thermodesulfobacteriota bacterium
GAATTCATCCCTTGACAGGGGAAGTTCCGCGTGCCTGATAATTTTCTCACCCGCAAACTTCTCGCTCACCTTGTGTCCTGTGCACGCTGGCAGACTCATCTTGTATAATCCTGTGCACGCCGGCAGAAAAATCAGGATGCCTGATATGAAAAAAAAGACGAGACGACTTTCAGCGCGCATTTGAGCGAGTGTTTTTTGAAATAGTTTCATTTGCCCCTAAACTCCGTGATGCATTATTCTGCCTTCCGAACCCATCACCTGTGCTCGATTGTGAACTCCTCGATGAGCAGCTTTGTTCCCCTGAGCACTGCCTTGTATTCCCAACTGTCCCTGTTGTCGAGGCGCGTGACCTTCGGTGGACGCAGGGCCAGATCTCTTGTAGTTATTTTTCCTGGGTCTTCGCCGTCGCGGATGCGGCCGAAAAGGTCGCGGAGCAGCACTTTCCTTTGAACCGGGGTGCGCCTTTGTTTTAGCAGCTCGATCACTGCGCCTGTCTCCTCAGCGGGTAGAGGGGGCTGCAGATCGACACAGGATTCTTGTTTCTCCATGCTTTCCTTGATACGGATCCGTTCCATACGATTCAATTTATCGAGAAGTTTTTCCTTTGAAGGCGGGTCAAGGGAGGCGACGAGAAAGAAACGTTCAGTGCCGCGCTCCAGGTCAAATGTAAAAGCCGGCGCGGGAGGGGATCCGGTTTCAGGGAGGATGACCACGCGTTCGCCCTTCTTGATGAGAGCTGATGCATGGAAGGGGTTTGGAAAGACCAGCCGCCCTTCGCCTGATGGGCCAATTGAAAGGAGGTAGGTGTAGAGATCCTCTTCAGGTTCCACAAAGAAACGGATTTCGCTCCGTTCATTCGCACGGAGTTCGCGAATGTCTTCCGTTCCGCGGTTGAGCCCGTCCGGATCGATCAGCTTGTACCCGAACGTCACGTGGATCGATTTCCCACGTGTAAATGCGAACTGCTCCTCCGTCAAAGGGGCCAGCTCTTCCTGCGATGCGGATATTTCAGCCTCGGCATAGCTCCTGGTTCTCGTTTGAAGATCCCTGATATGGAGCCTGACCCAGCATTTCTCTTTTTCATGTCTCGCTGCTTTTCTAGCGAGAAAAAACTCTCCTGATACTTCGTACCTGTGACCGTAAAATTCACCCAAGGCAGGAATACCTGATTCCTGGTCGAAAGGGTCCGTTTTCTGGATACTGATCGAGTCCAGAATTGTTTCCATTTCCGCTTCGGAGATAACGGCATAAGCCCCGGGCTTTGCATTACATATCTTATTTTGAAGGCTTGTTGCCAGGCGCTTTCCCAAGAAGCAGGGATGGCCTTTGAAACAGATCGGGAAAACAGCGAAGCCGGTCTTTCCTTCCGCTTTCATGAATGCGGCAAGATCGCTCGCGAGCTTGCTTGCGACCCTGTTGATATCATGGGTGGAGTTCGGCTCTTGGGCCAGATGATGTGATCGTGGCGCGCCACAGGCCTGGAGAGCAAAAAGGATAAGAAGAGACATAACAACCCGCATGTTTTTTCTCCTTAGCTGATTATCGTCCCACAACACTCTGGAACTCGATGTCGCCTTCGCCCTTGAGCCATACCTCACCACCGCCCGGGATGTCGCAGTGCCTGCTGACGTAGTTTTTCAGCTCTGTCACCATGATTTTACCGTTCTTGTCCAGGTCAGCAGGTCCAGCCAAACCTTTGAGGAGGAACCATGTCAAATAACCGTGCTGTAACTCGTTGTCTTCGCGGCCCGGACCGTCATACCCTAGCAGAAGGCAGCCTTTGCCGCCCAGGCGCGTAAAGAGATCTTTCTGAGCGCCTTGATCTTGCACTCCTTTTGTACCACGCTCCTTGCCTGGAAGACGGATGTTGCGGCTGTGGCAGACATCGGCTATCACCAGTGTCCTTTCCGTGTTCACCCTTCCCAGCATGCGGGAGAACTCGTCCATGCCTACCGCGGTTGTGAAAAGATCGTTCAAATCCGCGTCCGCTGTCATCACATAGGCATCTCCCCTGGCATCCTTCACACCGTGGCCAGCTAGGAACACGATGAGGGTGTCTTCGGGCTTTGCCTCTCGGCCGAGGTGACTGAACGAGGCTTTCAGGTTCCGCGTGGTTGCTTGAGCATCGGTCAACAGGGTAACATTGTCTTTCGGAACACCCGCGTGTACCTTCATCCATTTCGCAAACGCCTCCGCGTCCTGGCGCGCG
>CAZSUQ010001000.1:0-2204 GCA_964609935.1 uncultured Thermodesulfobacteriota bacterium
CCGATGATGTTGGGACTGTCCGAGGCCAAAATCTGCCAGAACTGCTTGTATTTCTGGATATTCCCCGGCATCCCGAGCAGGTCTGCACTCGCCTGAAAAAACGTCACCGATCCCACGGCCGCGGCCACGCAGGCGGACATGACAATCAAGGCCAGCACACTCATGGCGGCGATGTCCTGAGCGATGAACATGAAGACAATGGCCGCCGACAAGCCGCCCATACCGCCGCCGACAATGCCCGAAATCAGTCTTTCCCGGGATCCGCTACGCAGCCTGCTCAAGAATCCCATGGCCGTGCCCAGTGCTAGACCCATGCTCATGGCACCGACGGTTCGGGGAAAGGCGAGTTTCAAGGAGCTGGAGATTCCCCTGCCGACTATTGAACCCGTCAGGCTCGATTCCAATGCTCCATGAGCGAATTCACCCACCGCGCCTCCCAGCACAGCGCCAGCAGCGCCAAGAACTGGACCCAGAATCAGCCATTTGCCGTTTCCCTGAAAAGCGGCTGAGAAGCTCGTGTTCTGTATAGGCTCGATCATGGCCATCATGAGACCGAGAAGGAGTCCCAGCGGAAGGTAGTAGAGAAGGATGGTCTTCCACTTGAGCAGCCAGATGCTGTCCGGTTCCTGCGACAGATTTCCAGAGGAGGGATGCCATATCGTATAGACCGCATCCACCGTCAGGATCCATACCAGAAAGCCGCAGATCGCCGCCAAGAGAGCGTAGAGAACCGTCCGAGCCATGATCCGTCGCGCCCTATTCACTCAGACTCCCCCGATATTGTTAACACAGCCTTTGCCTTTCACCTGTTGATTGTTCCATACACGAAGGCATTTCCGTCTACTACCTCATAGACCTGATAGGGAGGCCCCGACAGGTGCCTTCCGATCGCAGCACACCCATCCATCCAGGAGAGGAACCTCGAGTCATTCTCCCGATTCTCGACGTCAGGAATGATGATAACCAGCTGCACCTTGCTGGCACCGGTGTGATCCGTCCCAAGCCGCCAGGCGAGCTTGCCCAATCCCTCCCCCTCGAGTGTGTCCGAGCAGGCTGCGATTTCCGTCCAACTTTGATTCACATGGTTGTTGGAAGCCAACTGAATTAAGGCGTAGGAATCTCCGCCCACAACATCGCGGGCATGCCTAAATCCTTCGATCTCGCCGATCCGATAGAGGTGATGCTGTTGATAGCGCGAGCTTTCATGACTGAAAATCCTCAGACCCTTGGGGCCCTGAGTCTGGAGATATCGAGAGTCCTTGGATTCCAGGTCCTTGCTTCCCGAGTAGGTAAAGGCACCACCGTTGCCCCAGAAGTGGGTCAGGAAGAGGAGAGTCCCTTCTAGGCCGTGGTGACGCCCGTCATAGATGAAAGTTGCCCCACCCCTGGGCACGGTGAGAGCTTTAAGGATTCTCCCAGTGTTTGAGTGCTTAACTGTACAGGTGATGTCACCGAAAGCGTCGGAAGGACTCGGTACGGTGAATTCGAGCTTTCCACCATCGGTGCCGTCTTTCATGTCAATTTCCCAGGCTCTTTTCCGAACACCGCTGATCTTAAACTCTCCTGAATAGATGATATTATTTCGAGTAGATTCGTCGTTATTCTCAGCCGAAAGTGTAAAGCTGACTCCCGAGAACCCCTCGGCAGGGGGAAAGTCTTCATACCGGACATAGGCAGTAACATGGTCCGGGCCAAATGTAAAACTACGCGAACCCCAGGCGGAGGCGACCTTCCCGTTAAAGTTTTGAGAGGCCGAAGGGCTGTCCATCTGCAACCTCAGCTCGCCATTGCGCCACACTGCCTTACAGGGACTCTCCCAGTTAAAGCCAGATATTGTTATGGGATCCTCCACAGGTGAGACTGAATAGTTAACTCTGACTTCCGCTTCGCCGCCACGAGCATCTGTGACGCGCAGCATGATTTCACCATCCCCGCCCCATTTATTGTCTTTGCGCGAGACCCTGAGCCATTTCCCCGACACGATGCTGGCTTTCAGGTTTCCGTCACCTTCAGCCTCAGCGGTAAGCGAATCAAAATCGCCATCGGGGTCACTTATGTAATCCTCCAGGTTCAGATCTTTGAAGGTGCTATTCCCCTCAACTTTCTGCTCTTCGATCTTCCCGATAATCGGATTCATATTTGGCGGCAGAAGGTTTCCACTTGATCCGTCTGGCCAAACTTCCATAATGGTCCAACCGAAGATT
>CAZSUQ010001001.1:0-2203 GCA_964609935.1 uncultured Thermodesulfobacteriota bacterium
CTTGAGGGACCAGGGCTTCCATCCCTCGGAGGGCCGAGATGAAAGAGAAGAAGATTCTGCTCTGGAGCGGTTTCGTCTATTCGGGGTCCTGGAGTTTCGTGTTCCGCCCGAGATTGCCTTTGTGCGGTCCATCGCCTTCCTGGAGAACGTGGAGCGGGTTCACAACGCGGAGGCCAGGTTCCACCTCCCGCAGCCGGTCCCCGAGCCTGTAGTGGAGGTGGAGCTGTGCGATGTCCGCAACGCGCTGCTCGAATCCGAAACTGAGCCACCCCCGGGGTTCGCGGACTGCAACGGGGACGGCATCAAGATCTGTATCGTCGACACCGGCGTGGATACGAGCCACCCGGACCTCAAAAATTCGCTCGTGGCGCACAAAGATTTCACAGAAGAGTGCGGGGATCCGAAGATGCGGGACCGGGACGGATGCGGGCACGGCACTCACTGTGCGAGCATCGCCCTGGGGCGCGGCAAGGCGTCGGGAGGGCTCTATAGGGGGCTGGCTTGGGGCGCGGATCTGTTGAGCGCGAAGGTGATGGACACCAACGGGTCAGGTGCCACCTCCGACATACTTGCAGGGCTGCGCTGGGCCGTGGATCAGAAGAGCGATGTGGTGAGCATCAGCCTGGGGTCAGGTGCGGTCGCTGACGGTCGGTCGATCCTGACACAGGCCTGCAACAGGCTTTTCGAGCTCGGGGTCCTGGTATGTGTTTCAGCGGGCAACAGTGGACCGGGGCCAGGTACGATCAGCCCGCCTGCAGACGCGTCGGAGGTCCTGGCCGTAGGGGCCATCGATAGGACCGGCCGGCCGGCGGAGTTCAGCAGCCGTGGGCCTACGGCCGACGAGGTTGTGACCGGCCTTAAACCGGATCTCGTGGCGCCGGGGGTCGGCATCGTTGCGGCCCGGTCCGGGACGTGCCGCATGCCTCCCGTGACGGGTAACAAGGATTACACCGCTTGCAGTGGGACCTCCATGAGTTGTCCGGCCTTGGCCGGTGTGGCGGCTTTGCTCCTTTCCTTCGTACGAGAGAAGGGTCGGATCGGCTTGTCCATGAATCGCGTGGTGCGGGATGTCCTTGTTCGGACGGCCAGGCCCCCGGGCCATTCGTCCAAACCGTACGAAGTGGGGCACGGCCTTCCGGACATAAATGCGGCCGCGAGTGCATTGCTTAAGGAAACAGCTACAAGCACGAAGAAGCCTGCGCCCGTGCAGGACTATCAATCTGGAATGAGATCCCGGTCCGGGAATTCCCCGTTCCCGAGAAGGTGGGCGACGGCACTGTGGGCCGCCGGTTTGGTGCTGATCGTCGCTGCCGGTGTCGGCTGGTTCGCCTTTCGAGAGACCGGGTATGTGTCAGATGAACCGACCGCCGAACAGCTATACAGCTCCGGCTGGCACCGGTTCCAGGAAGGACGCAAGGAAGAAGCCCTCCGTTTATTCCTGAGAGCCCTGGAGAAAGACCAGAAACAACCACGGTACTATGCCACGGTGGGTATGTTGTACTCAGAAATGGGGAGACCGGACAGCGCGGTTCGGATCCTCCGGCAGGGAAGGGTAAGCTGCCCGCGGGACAGGGAAAACAAAGCCCTTCTGGAGAATCTGGAACGTCTGAGGAGGCAAGATGGAACCACGGTGGAACATTGACGGGTTTCGTCAGGGCAATTAAGGCCGGCGGGCGCAAAGAAACTGGTAGAGGTATTCGTCTTTCTATTCAACCCTGAAGGGGGCCGAACGATAACCCGGGAAAGAAGGAGGTCAATGAACGCGCACCGGTATTGACACACAGACGCTTTTAAGTTGGGAAGAGTTGGATCGATTCTCTGACAAAGGTACAAGGAGGAAGCCATGATGGGACGAAACCGAAATTGGAAGAAGACCTTGCCGTTGATCCTTGCGGTGGCCTTTCTGCTGCCTTGCTGCGGGATATGCAAGGACGAGGTAAAAAAGGTGCCGGACATAGACGAAAAGCGCTGGATTATGAAGCTGCCGCAGCAAAACCCCTGCTGGCTCTGGGACCTCACAGAGGATTGTTTGAAACCGAAGGAGGGCGTCATCTTCTACCGGGCCATCTCACAGCCGAGCACCACAAAGAGCGAGGCGATTATCGCAGCACAGGACAACGGGGCTACGCAGATCGCAAACGACATGGAGGCTCTCGTAGAGAGGACTCTGGTCCGTGCAGGGGTTTCGGAGCGTCAGGCAGGG
>CAZSUQ010001002.1:0-2202 GCA_964609935.1 uncultured Thermodesulfobacteriota bacterium
GATTCACTGAGGACATCCTGGCTATTTGGAGAAAGGAGATCGGGAAAGGACTGCTTCCGGTCCAGGCAAAGGCGGTAAACCAATATGGCCTTTTCAAAGGACAAAACCTGATCGTTTTCTCTCCCACATCATCTGGCAAAACCTTCATCGGCGAGATGGCCGCTGTAAGGGCTGCACGTAGCAGTCAGAATGTTTTTTACCTGGTGCCGCAAAAGGCTCTTGCCGAGGAAAAGTACAGGGAATTTGCCCGCAGATATTCCGGTAATGGAATACGCGTGGTTATCTCAAACCGCGATCATCACGAATTTGATGAGAAAATCGAAAGGCGGGAGTTCGACATCGCTGTGGTGGTGTACGAGAAGATGCAAGGGCTTCTGGTCAAGACGCCCTCTTTGCTGAAAACGGCCGGGCTGATCGTCGTGGACGAGCTTCAGATGATCACCGACGAGTTTCGGGGGCCTGCCCTCGAGTTGCTTTTGACCAAGATCGTAACGGCTGGCAAGAAGCCCCAGATTCTCGGATTGTCGGCAGTACTCGGCGATGCGGAGAAGCTTGCAAAGTGGATGAAGGCAAAAGTCCTTATCGAAAACAAGCGTCCTGTGGAGCTTCGAAAGGGTATCGTTGTCAATGGTGATTATAAATACAAGGAGCACAATTCAGGGACCGAAGGCACCGAAGAGATGCCGGCACCGCCGAAAGAGGCGAAAGAGTCCCACCAGCTTATGCTCCACTATGTTGCTCACGGGGCTTCGCAAGGCGAGCAGTGCCTGGTCTTTCTAAAAGACCGGAAATCAACCGTGGACATGGCTCAAGGGTTAAGCAAAATGGTCGACCTGCCAGAACCGAAGGGCGCCGTTGATGCACTGAATGAAATGGATGAAACTTTTACGACTGAGATACTGGCCGGCACACTGAAAAACGGCATCGCGTTTCACAATTCAGACCTGCTTGTGGAAGAGCGCATCTTAGTGGAGCGTCTTTTCCGCCAGGGCAAAATCAGGGTTTTGTTTTCCACTTCGACCCTGGCCATGGGCATGAATCTGCCTGCGAAAAACGTGTTCATCTATCCTTACAAATGGCAATACTCCACCCAGTTTCGCAAGTGGGGCACCGAGGACATAACCCGCTCCGAATACGAAAACATGAGTGGCCGAGCCGGACGGCTTTCTCTGGAAAAGGATTTCGGTCGTTCGATTCTCGTGGGAGAAACTCCGTTTTCCGCCAAAGCAAAAGCCAACTTCTATGTCAACGGCGATTTCGAGACCATCAAGCCCATGCTCGCAAAGACGCCCCTGGAGACCCATGTAATCAACTTGGTCGCATCGGGTCTTAGCCACAGTCGCAGGCAAATCTCCAAGTTTCTTCTCGGCAGCTTCAGCGGGCAGGAGGTTTGGCGTCCGGAGAACTCAAGGAAGCAATTTCATAAGGAGGTCGATAGAGCGGTCGATGTGTGTATTCAGTGCGAAATGATCCGCGAACAGGACGAGAAGTTGATCATCACCGAGTTGGGCCGAACTTGCGCTGCTCAGTGCCTGCACCCAAAGACCGCATATGCTCTCTATTGCTGGGCGAAGTCAGCCAAATTGCGGGAAACGACCTCCTTTGAAATGCTGGTCGTTGCCGCCCGCTCCAAGGACGCGGAGGACATTTACGTCAACATGAGCACCGAGGAAAATCGTCAAGCCCGTTATCGGAATCAGGTATTGAGTCGCGCCAAGGCCATGGAGATCGATCATTGGGACGTTTTTGCGGCGATCGAAAAGGAATTTGTGTGCGTCTATGAGAACAACCTCAAATACAAAAAGGCGCTGATCCTGGCCGACTGGATCGAAGATAATTCCATTCGGAACATCGAGGAGAAGTTTAACGTAAGAGGCGGCGCGATCCGGAGGGTTTCAGACAACTTCGCATGGCTCATGCACGGCATGGAATTGATTTGCGGAATTGTTGGATGGGGCGATGAGCGTCTGGCTGAAGTGCATAGACTCACCGAGCGCATCACCCACGGGATCAAGCGCGATGCAATCGCTCTGACGGAATTGCCGCTTCGAGGCGTCGGCAGGGTGAATTACCGAAAGTTGGTCGGAGCCGGTATTCGGGATACGAAAACCCTGCAATCATGTGATGAAGAAAAACTCTGCGAAATTCTCGGCCAAAAAACCGGAGCCAAGGTCTTTCGAATCGTTCAGGCGGCTGTCATCA
>CAZSUQ010001003.1:0-2201 GCA_964609935.1 uncultured Thermodesulfobacteriota bacterium
TATTATGCCGTGAAAAGGGAATCAACCGTTATTTCCTTGAAGTACGGGTGTCAAACCAGAAGGCCATCTCTTTATATAAGAAATACGGATTCCTGGTATGTGGACGTCATAAGCACTACTATACGGATACGGGTGAAGATGCTCTGATCATGCACCGGAGGGTTTCTTGCTGACCTTATCCAGTCCGGAAGATTCTGTTTGCCTCCCGGTCATATCCAACAAAGAAGTTATCCCGGGATGCTTTTTAATATCTTTTGAAAACACTACCCTGGCCGGGAACATTAAGCCCGGACAGTTCTTTATGCTTTCTTTTCCCTCCTTGCAGGATCCTCTTTTACCCCGGCCTTTTGCATGTTTCAAAAAAGAGGGAGACCGCTTTGAAATTTTGTATCAGAGGACCGGCAAAGGCACACGCCTGCTTTCACAAGTAAGAACCGGGGAGGTGCTCAGGATCCTGGGGCCTCTTGGCAACGGTTTTCCCTTTCCTTCCCTGGCCAAGTCCCCCCTGCTTATTGCCGGAGGAATCGGCATCGCTTCTCTCAATCTGTTGATGTCCTTCCTCGAAGAAAAGGAGTTTGCCTCGACCCTTCTTTACGGGGCCCGGTCCGCAAGCGATCTCATTCCACAGGAGTACTTGAGCAAGCAGGGTATTTCCATCCACACAGCCACGGAGGATGGAACCGGCGGTTTCAGGGGAACCGTTTCCGATCTTTTTTCCAACCTCTCACAACAGGTCCCTGATTTCGCAGTTACCCACAAAGAAGCTTTTGTTTGCGGTCCCCTTCCCATGCTGAAACATATGGCCCAGCAGCTTTCAGCGGCCGGAATCAAGGGATATTTTTCCCTGGAAGCCCGTATGGCCTGTGGGTTCGGTGTTTGCCAGGGATGCGTCATCCCCGGAGAAAGGCATGCCCTTCAGGACGGCACAGATTATATGAAGGTATGCCGGCAGGGCCCCGTATTCAGCGGGGAGGATATAAAATGGGAACTTTTATAAAGCAACTCATATGGAGAAGGAGCCGCCCTTTTGAAAGATCCTGATACAAGGGTTTCCATTGCCGGTATCCCTCTCAAAAACCCTGTCATGACAGCCTCGGGGACCTGCGGTTACGGCCTTGAACTATCCCCCTTTATGGATCTTTCCTCCCTGGGGGCCCTGGTGGTAAAGGGTCTTTCCGTAGAACCCAGGCCGGGCAACCAGCCCCCCAGAATCATGGAAACCTGCGGCGGCATGTTAAATGCCATTGGCCTAGAAAACGTGGGGATGCAAGCCTTCATCCGGGATTATCTTCCCCAACTGCAGGGATTTGACACCGCCCTGATTGTGAATATCCTGGGGAGGACCCGGGAAGAATACGCGCAACTGGTAGAGACCCTGAGCCAGCAGGAAAAAATCAGCGCCCTTGAGGTGAATGTTTCCTGTCCTAATGTCAGCAAAGGGGGCATTGCCTTTGGTGCTGACCCGCAAGCCCTGGGAGATCTCATCAGCTTTCTTAAGAAAAGATCGTCAAAACCGCTCATAGTAAAGCTTACACCAAATGTTACGGACATTGTCGCCATGGCCCAATGTGCGGAAAACGCCGGCGCCGATGCCCTCTCGCTGATTAATACACTCCGCGGCATGAGTGTGGATATTGAGTCCCTCCGGCCTCATCTGGCAACCATTACCGGCGGGCTTTCCGGACCGGCCATCAAGCCGGTGGCACTCTGTATGGTCTGGGAGGCCGCACGCAGCGTACAGATTCCTGTGATAGGTATCGGCGGAATCCTGACCGCTGAGGACGCCCTGGAGTTCCTTATCTGCGGAGCTACGGCTGTACAGGTGGGAACCGGTATGTTCCGCGATCCTCGGATCTGCCTGGAAATCATCACGGGGCTGGAAAACTACCTTCAAAGCAATGGCATGAGTTCCATCAGGGAAGTGATTGGTACCCTTAAGCTTCCATGACCTGCTCATCAAAGGATTAGTCATGGATGATCAATACATGGTGGTCAAGAAAGACCTTGACCGTATGAGAAAACTCATCTCCAGCCTCCATTTGAAAAAGGAGCAGGAGATCACCATGTGCCGGGCCGGAAAACGGCTCCCGGGCAGTACGGTAAGGGAAATGCGTGAAATTGAGGAAACGATTGCAGACTTGATCAATAACCAGAGGAATATCCTGTCCACCCAGCAGAAAAGCCTTTTTGAAAGTGTGAAG
>CAZSUQ010001004.1:0-2200 GCA_964609935.1 uncultured Thermodesulfobacteriota bacterium
AACTGAGTGTCTTCCTTTTCATGATGTTCCCGCCTTTGTCCGTGGTGGCGACGGCGCGCTGGTTCCTCCCCAACACCCCGTAGAATGGAGAAATGAATGGAAGATTTCAAGGATTCTCACCTTGCCTCTGTCGTTCAACAAGATGACATGAAGTCCACTCTTCAAGTTTGCTCCTCTGAATTGGGGGAGCATCAGAAAGCGTTCGGATGTTTAGGGTGGAAATGCTTTGCTTCGAGGACCTGGTGCCGGAGGTGGGAATCGAACCCACACGAGAGTCACCCCCCACTGGATTTTGAGTCCCTGAAATACAGCCTGTTTTTCTGCTAAAATGGCCGTTTTTTGGCCTTTCGCCTGGTCTGATTCCAGCCCTATTCCGGCCCCGTTCCCGGAAACATTCCGGAAACATTTTCCCGAGAAGTTCCGGGCCGAGAAAATGAAAGCACGCGGGAATACGCCGTAAACGACGGTTCAGCGGACTGATCCCAGAGTGCGATCTTGGGTTATTGACATTTGGTCGGGCCAGCATGCCAATACGGGGCTGTCCCGGCTACCTTCTTTTTCGGTCCTCGTCCGAGAAATGGTCGTTAGGCTAGAGGCCGAATTGTCTCGCCGGTAATTGATCCACAGTTGGCCCGATTGAACAAGGTGGTGATGTTGGGATCGAGGTGCCTGCCGGGGTGCCATAGGAATATTTAATAGCCCTTTTCTCGTCAGTAAAGTCAGCAGATTCAATTCAAATCGCTCGAATCTGAAATCTGGGATCGCCGGATTAGAAGGGCGTCAAAAGCCGTGCAAGGGACAAGAATAACAGCAATACAAGCATTTTACAGCATTAAGCGACAATAACAGCAACAGACGAAAGCAGTAGGGGTGCCATCAAGGGGTGCCACCCCGGCCGGGCCTTTCGGAGTTTTGGAGATCCTGGCCGAAGAGACTGGACTCGCATTCGCTCAGATTTGGACCCACGAATACGGAGCGAATTCTCGTCTGGGAGCGGCGCGATCTGAACCATAGTTTACGGATCATTGCACTCCGATTCTATTCTGGCGAAGGACACTGGTTGTTCAGCCAGAAGGGCACCGCCTTTTCGAAGTCTCGGTTGGCGTCAAGGGCAGTTTCCTCTCGATCCATTCAGATCGAGGAAGTCAAATGCTTTCAGTGCGGCGGAGTCTCTAGTAGGGACAGCAGGTCAATCTGTCCAAAAAAAGCGGCGGCCCCCCGTCTTCCAAGGAATTCACGCGGAAGAGATTGTTGACCATACGATACCATTCCAGATGAGCGGAGCATCTAGAAGCAAACAAACCGACAGACGCATCCCAACGTCAGGCCGTTGGGGCAAGGAAATCTCTTCCTCCATTGAATATGGCTTGTCATGGAAGTCCCCGATATATGCGTCACGCAGAATTCAACTGAGGCAGGTCAAATATTTCTTCCATCTCCATTCATGATCTTCGCCATTTCCTTGGCAATTATTTTGCAGAAATCTCCCGGGGTACTTCCCGTTGCATTGTCGATCTTGTCACGGCATTTCAGCACTTCTTTCCTGAGTGACTCGATTCTCTCGTCATTTCGGATCCACTCTTTAGCCACCGTAGCAATGTCTTTGACCTGGCTCCCAGACTTGATATGTTTCTGATGGAACTCGGGAAACGGTAAGAGGCCACTTTTCTTTTGGGCGTTTCTTAGGCAGGCAAAAGGAGATGTGAGGCAGTGCTTGACTCGCTTAGAAAACGTGATGGTCTTGCTTTCATTGCAAAGCAACACATTCGGCATCGCCGCATATTTGCTGTGATTTAAGATGAACTGCTGTAGGTAATATTGCCACCTAGCGAAACCTGCGTTAAAGAGAGTTATCATTGGGACCCCGGCGCCTGCCAGATGCAGAGTCATCGTTCCGGACGCGCAGATCGCGAATCTGGATTCTCTAATCATCATTCCCAGATTATCGTTGGACCTTCCATTATTGCAGCAAATCTCGGGAAGGGATAGAGCGCGCTTCAAGTAGACGCTCTCTCTCATCTGAAGTTCCTTCTCAATCGCTGCCATGCACTCTCTGTTTGCCGAGGATATCTTGAACGTTAATCCCTTATCTTTGGATAGATTGTAAAGATCCTCATAAACATCTAGTAACACTGGCAAATGACGCTCTACCTCTGAGATACGACTGCCGGGAAACAAGCCGATGACGCGCTCTTCGGCC
>CAZSUQ010001005.1:0-2199 GCA_964609935.1 uncultured Thermodesulfobacteriota bacterium
ACACCGAAAATCTCTTTCTCGCTGTGGTTTGTATCACGAAAGAATCGATTTTGAGAAACTGGGAGGAGAATAATGATATGAAAACAATTCAGAGACCAATTAAAAGCTCTATACAGAGGTCCAAGGAATTCGAGAGAAAAGGGCTGGCTACACACGCCATCAATGTCGGACTTCTTTGTGGCCACAAGTGCACGTATTGCTCTACCCCAGCCATGATCCGGATGCATGACCTTTTCGGAGAGATCGGGCACACGGCTTTCAGCCAAGAAGTACAGACGATATCGCATGTCGATTCCGGAATCCCAGAACGGCTGGATGCCGCGGTATCGCATTTGAAGTCAACGGATACAGTAATGTTGTCCACGATCTCTGATGCCTGGGCCCCTGAGGCAAAACAGCACGACCTAGGAAGGAGATGTCTCAAGATACTCCTCGCCAAATCCAAATGTCAGGTTCGAGTACTCACCAAGAATGCAGTTGTGATTGAGGATTTTGACCTGATATCCAGGCACAGGGAAAGGGTCCTGGTAGGCCTGAGCCTTACGGGACCTGCCCGAATGTCAAATGCCCTGCAGGTGATAGAGCCTTATGCGTCCCCCGTAGAGGAAAGGGTCGAGGCGATCCGCCGGGCAAGGACCGAAGGGTTGAGGACATACGGGATGCTCTGTCCGTGCCTGCCCGGGATAGCCGACGATCCCGATTCTCTGAAAGAGATGATGGAGATTGTGCTCTCAGGAGATACGGGAAGAATCTGGGTGGAGCCGCTCAACCCGAGGGGCAACGGATTGATAAAAACGGAAAACGGTTTGAAGAACTCAGGGTTTACTGACGGTGAGCTGTCAGTCAAAATCCACAAAATCCGCAACAGAAAACGGTGGTCCGGTTATGTGAGAGATCTGGCCTGTACTGTTCACAAAGTCTCCCGGGAGATCGGCTGCACAGGCAAGATCCGTTTCCTGCTTTACAGCAAGGGCATGCAGGAAAGAGACCGGAAGTCCTTGGAAGATTTGTCGAACATTGTGTGGCTGAATTGAAAGGATGCAAATTACCTTTGATCGATGAATTCCTCATATTCTCCGGGCACTTCCTTGGCTCGGGAGGACGTTGAAAAAGTGAAGAAAGAACAGGATCTTGAGAAAGAACCTTCTCGGTTGCGATTTGGACCCGACCGGAATAGGATGGGGGATATTTCGGGTCCGGAGATCCGAGAGCTCTTTGAAAACTTAATAACCGAGTTCGCCGCCGGAAAAACTTTCAACGAAAGAGAGGCGGCAGAATATCTCAAGACACCTGTCGAATCAGTTAGATATTATGCCTTGAGACAAAAGGAACTTGCTTACCACATGGTGGGAAGGAATTTGGTCTTTACCAAGAAAGACCTGGATGCTTTTCTCGCTTCGAGGCGGGTGACGAGCATCAATGGGTAGAGGGGGAAAGAAATGGTAAGCAAGGAATTTGAAGTGCCATTCGACTACGAGCCGATGTTGAAGGTGTATGAACGCTCCGATACGCGCTTGAGGTTTTGGTGGTCGTATTACCTGCCCAATGGCGTCCGGATACGGGTCCCGGCCTCCAACAGCAAAAGGGTCGCAGAGAACAACGGGCGAATCAAGGAGAAGCAGCTCGCACGGGGTATCTTCGACAAGAAGGACAAGGAAAGACTAGGAAACATCTGGGTGACACGGTTGACAGTCGAAGACGCGGTCGACCTTTATCTGGCCGTCACTGCAAAACGAAAATCGGGCCACACAAAAAGGAACGAAGGATATTCAATAAAGAGTACCTTCAAGTACTTTTCTGATGACCGCGGCAGGCGGTACATAGACGAAATCACCCAGGAAGACGTCGAGTTCTGCCTGGACCAGCTGCTGGAACGAGGAAAAAGCCCGAACACGGTTAACGACTACCTTGTTTACATCAAGAAGCTCTTCAACAAGCTGGTAGAGTTGAAACGGACAGACGAGAACCCGGCCAAGAATGTGAAACCGATTCCTGTTGCCAGGAGCAAGAAAGTCCGCAAGGTTTACGTGCCCACAGATCATCTGGACCGGATCATCAAAGCCCCCCTGCCCTCTTCCGCAAATATTGCACTGAGGGACATCATCATCTTGATGGTGAACACAGGGATGCGCGTGGGTGAGGTCTTGCACCTGGAATGGCCGGACATCGATTTCGAAAGAAGGCTGATCCGGATTCGGG
>CAZSUQ010001006.1:0-2194 GCA_964609935.1 uncultured Thermodesulfobacteriota bacterium
CCAGTTCTTCGGCCCGGTCTATGCAAGCCTGTTCCAAGCGTGGGGAGCCGCGGCGGCACAGGCTGCCTTGTTGCCGGGCGCTTCTGCCAAGGGATCGATCTTGGCAAGCGAGTTCACAGCGATTGCGCCACCCTTTACCCTCCTTCTGGGCTGGAGGGTCTACCGGAGAAGGCGCAACCAAAGGGACAAGTTGTGTGGAGGGCACGCTGTGGGGAGATGAAATTCATTACGAGCAAGAAAAGCTGGAGATGCCTCTTGCGGTCGCTCTTTCGTGTGAAGGCATGACTGCTGAATTCAGGGAAAGTCCAAGGGAACCATAGGCCCCCGGTCTTCTTTGTTATCTCTATAATCAACCCCTTAAAAAGAGATGTGCCTGAGTTGTGCCGGGGCTGAAATTCTGTCGGATTGAGACAAAAATTCCAACGGTCCAGATGACACCTGAAAAACAGCCAGTTTCAATATCCCTTGCCACTGCAGATTTCGGTGGCTTTCCAGGTGCCGAAGAGAGATGTCGTGTATACTTCTTCCCCTGTAAGATCAAATTTCGGCTAGGACAAATAATCGGATCAGGCCAGGCCTTTCTGTACGTCGCAGCGAACCGGACCAAACCCAACGCAGTAGATGCACGTTTTCCTTTGCCGGATCAGGGGCTGGTGATGGCGTTGTAGAACACCTCGGCAATGATCTGGTTGCCCTCACCGCTGGGGTGGTTGCAGTCAATGAAGTTGTCGGCACTGTCCTCGAGATGGCCTTCCTGATTGATGTCCACCAGGATCGAACCTGTCTCTGCGGCTGCCTCGGCGATCTTTTCGTTCAGCAGGTCTGTATAGTGATTGGCCTTCTCCGCAGCGGCGGGAGGAAGAAACGGCGCGCCAAAGGCATCGCAGGGGGAGATCCCGCTCCTCAGGTAGAAATAGTTCCCCATATAGATCGTATCCACGTCGCTCTGTGCCGTGTGGATCGCATCGATGATGTTGTTCTTGATGTTCCCCAGTCTCTCGTTGAGGGCGGCCTGGTAGGGGTACCCGGGGCCCAGAGGATCAAACAGGAGGATGGGGTCGGTCTCCTGGATCCAGTCAATGAGTCCTGCAGCCCCCTCAAGGTAAAGAAGGGCCACCGCATTCGGATAGGCATCGCAGCTCCCAAAGAGGTTTTGGATGCGGTCCGCACCGTTGTTGGCGCTCTCCCCGCTGTCACCTTCATTGGCAACCTGGTTTGATGAAAGGTCGAGCAGGCCGGTGAGGGCCGCCGGGTAGGTCGGGGAATCCTTGCCCTTGGTGATGCTGTCTCCAAAGCAGACATAGAGTGCATTCGGATTGGGTGCCTGGCAGCAGCCGGAGAGCAGGAAGACGACTGCTGCAAAAAGGATGCTCGATCCCATGACTTTCCTGTACATGGTGAGACCTCCCTTTCCAGATCAGAGTAGTGGGCCAAGAAAAAAGAAGGGGTGAAGCCAGCCTGGGACTTCACCCCGAACCATTCCATTTCGTCTGAAAAGCGTGTTCCCGCTCTGCCCGCCTCTCAGTCCCTGTCCTCAATGGGGCTACTGGACCTGGGTGCAGTCCACCTGCTCTACGGTAAAGCCCGTTCCAACAGATCCGCTATCCGCGCCGGGGATCGGGATGATGATGAAGCAGATCTGTCCTTCCTGCGGCTCTCCGAAGCAGCATCCGGACACGTTGATGGCAAACAGCATGGCGATCACGGCCATGGCAAGAGCGAGTTTCTTCATTTCCTGACCCTCCTCTTCGATGTGCTCGAAAAATCTGATCGTAAAGGGACCTGCCTGAGTCAAGGATAAGATAATAAAAAGCCTTCTTCGAAGTCAACTTTGAATTACAAGCAAACAGGATGACGAAAAATGTACAGATGCAAGGCAGGCGAAGCCGCGAGGCGTACTTTCCGTACGTCGCAGCGACGAGGGACAAGCCGAACGCAGCAGGTGGGCGTTTTTCGTCGTCCTGTTAGGGGAAGGTTAAGAGGATGCTGTAGATCAGGGTCGGGTTCAGTTGCCCCTGCAACCAGAAGGTATCTCCCCCGTCCAGGGGCGAGGTGTAGTTGTAGACCAGGTATCTTCCGCTGCCGAGAGGAACCATTCCCGGGAAACAGGTGTCGCCGTTGGATGGGAGGTCGAGCACGAACTCCACCTGAAGGGAATCCGGATCCACCCTCCACAGGGAGCATCGCTTGGGTC
>CAZSUQ010001007.1:0-2190 GCA_964609935.1 uncultured Thermodesulfobacteriota bacterium
CCACAACCTCACGGTCTGCGATCCAGCATGCGGAACCGGCCATTTCCTTAACGCCGCGTCCCACAGAACGGCCAGGAGACTCGCCGCTATAAGGACAGGTGACGAGGACCCTACTCCAGAGGCGACCCGGACCGCCCTACGGGACATCATCGGCCACTGCATCTATGGTGTGGATCTCAATCCTATGGCCGTGGAGCTCTGCAAGGTGGGGCTGTGGATGGAGTCCCTCGAGCCTGGCAAGCCTCTCTCGTTCCTCGACCACCGGATCCTTTGTGGCAACAGCCTCCTCGGAACAACCCCAGCTTTAATCGAAAAAGGGATTCCGGATGAGGCTTTCAAGCCTATCGAGGGGGATGACAAGGTAGTAGCCAAGGCACTCAAGAAGAGGAACCGTGAGGAACGCCGAGGCCAGATGAACATGTTTGTCGACATAGCGGCCATGCCGAAGCCAGTCTACGGAACGCTTGAAGAGACGGCTAGCCGTCTGGACGCCGTCGATGATGGAACAATCGATGGGGTGCGTGAGAAGGAAGCCCGTTATAGGCGGCTTGGGGAATCGGCCCAATATAAAAAGGCTCGCCTGGTGGCAGACGCCTGGTGCTCGGCGTTCGTGTGGAGGAAGGTCACGGGGGCGCCTCCGGCCATCACTCAGGATCTTTTCCTGCGTCTGCGGAAGGATCCGAAGGCGATTTCGTCGGATGTGATCGAAGAGGTAGGACGTCTTGCCGGGCAGTATGGTTTCTTTCATTGGCATCTTGCATTTCCGGATGTCTTTCGTGTCCCGGCAGACGGGCAAGTC
The DNA here is from genome assembly GCA_964609935.1 of uncultured Thermodesulfobacteriota bacterium. GTDB lineage: Bacteria > Desulfobacterota > DSWW01 > DSWW01 > DSWW01 > CAYTRL01. The sequence goes on from CAZSUQ010001007.1 coordinate 800, forward strand.
GAGAACGAGGGGGCCGGTTGGAGCTGCGGCTTTGATGTCGTGCTAGGGAATCCACCTTGGGAGAGGATCAAGCTTCAGGAGAAGGAGTGGTTTGCCGAACGCCGTCCGGAGATCGCCAATGCCCCCAACGCTGCAAAGCGAAGAAAGATGATCGCGGCCCTGGCCGAGAAGGATCCTTCGCTTCTCCGTTCGTTCCTTGAGGATCGACGAAAGGCCGAGGGGGAGAGCCATCTCGTTCGAAACTCCGAGAAGTACCCCCTGTGCGGAAGGGGTGACATTAACACCTACGCAATTTTCGCGGAGCTAAAGAGGTTGCTCCTGTCGCCGGTCGGGCGCGTAGGTTGCATTGTCCCCTCCGGGATCGCTACGGACGATACGACCAAGTTCTTCTTCCAGGACCTGATGGAGTCGAAGTCACTCGAGTCTCTTTATGATTTCGAGAATCGCCATGCCATATTCCCTGGGGTACACCGGAGCTATAAATTCTGCCTCCTCACCCTCGCGGGCTCCGACCACCCTGCGGAAAATGGATCCGAACTCGCTTTCTTCCTGCACAGGCCGGAAGACCTCCGGGAAGAGGATAGGCTCTTCACCCTTTCGGCCGAGGAGATCGCCCTCCTCAATCCCAACACTCGCACCTGCCCCATCTTCCGGTCCAAGCGGGATGCGGAGCTGACCAAGGGGATATACAGAAACAGTTGTGTACTCGGGGAGAGCAATTCTTCTAGCGGGTGGAATATCGATTATCTCCTAAAACTTGTTGACCCGACAATTCACCGTGATCTGCTCGTTGTTTATTCTTTCCCCAGTGTTTCTGTTGAGCCTGATGCTGGTTTGGTCCCCATCTATGAAGGTAAACAAATCCACCAATTTGACCATCGCTTTTCGAGTTTATCTGGGAATCTGGATGCAATTGATTATTACCCTCTCAATGAAGCAGAGAAACTGCAACCAGAATTCTCTGTAATACCCAGATTTTGGTTGCGAACCACTGACTTCTCCAAACGATTGCGTGGACGATTTTTAAAATATCGCGGTTTCCTTTCCGTGCGTGATATCGCGAGAGTTACAGATGAACGAACAGTAATAGCAGCAATCCGTCCTTTCGTTCCCGCCCTAAATTCTCTCGGGAACGTTTTTTGCCGATCAGCTAACGACGCGCTTTTCCTTTGCGGTTGTTTGAACTCGTATCCGACTGACTTTATTGCGCGTCAGAAGATTGGCGGAACACACCTCAGTCCATTCTACCTAATGCAGATGGCAGTTGTTTCTACTAGCACTGCGACACGTGCTCAGGGCTGGCTGGGATCAAAAGAATCCAGGAGTTGGATTGAACAACCCCCCGTTTCTGAATTTATGTCTCAAAAGCTGAGTTGAATTACACTACGAGA
>CAZSUQ010001008.1:0-2185 GCA_964609935.1 uncultured Thermodesulfobacteriota bacterium
CCTGATGTCCAGACGTCGTAGCCTTCATCCGTGAGGCTGGCACCAAGCGTCTTCCGGATCTCCTCCTCGTCGTCCACGAGGAGGATTTTGGCCTTGACCATGCCGGATGTATGGAGCTTCTCAGCGTTTTTCATTTGCTTTCAAGGGGTTCGATGTTCGTTCCGGAAGAAAAGCGTAGGTATGTGAACAGAGCAGAGCAGAAAAAAGCAGTCAATCTACGCGTTTCGATGAAAATAAAATTATATTCCCCCTGGGATGAAAAAACAAACAATGAATCACGCATCCGAGCCTAAGATGGGTCGTTTTGCTGTTTTGGGATTTCAATCTATAATAAAAGAACAGGAAATATAGATCACCGGAAAGGGCTCTTCATGAAAAGAAAGAGAGAGGGAAACCTGTGGATTCCTGTTGTTTTGGTGGGGGTGCTTCTCGTCTCCGGGCAGCCGGCTCGCTCTTCGGACGTCTCCATTGCCAAGGGTGAGACGACCTCCAAGGCCCGTTCATCCGATGCCCCTGCTCCCGAATCTGCGCCCGCTCCCGAAACCGTGGTTGCTCCCCGGGGGGGCGATGCCCGGTTCGTGAATGAAAACATTGTCATCAACGTTTCCGGGCATCTGTTCAGTGTTCGTCTGAAGGATGCGGACATCTTTGATGTGATGAAAACCTTGAGCCAGAGAAGCGGAATGCGCATCAGGGTGGACAGGGACGCATCCAAGAGAATCACCCTGAGCTTCCGTGACATGCCCATTGAAAAGGGGATTCGGAACCTGATCCGACCCATGAGCCACGCCATGGTCTGGAAGAGAGGAAAGGACAAGAACGGAAAGGACGTGGATATTCTCGTGGAACTCCACATCTTCCGAGAGGGGCATCAGGGGGGGGGGACCGTGGACTTCGTCCCGGAGGAAGGACCGGAGGAAGAGGTGAAGCCCCGGGTTCAAAAGAGGCGATGGACGGATGAAGAGCGCGCGCGCATGCTGGAAAAGCTCAGGGTGAAGCCCTCGATTTGACAGGCCGTCTAAACCTGTCCATCCTCTCAAACTTCCTGCTTGCCCGCAGCACACCTGCCTTTAATCGAGGAACATAACCCCCATCCCGGGGGTGTCCTGGTGAGGGCCGACCCTGGTCTCAGAGGTGGTCCAGACCACGCGGCCGTCTCTTACCACTTCCTCGGATGTTTCCGGGTCTGAAAAGCATATACGAAGTACCGAATCCACTGCACAGGGATGCTTTGTCCGGATAAACATGCCTCCCGGGCTGATGTCCCGGCTGATGGCGTGCAGTTTCTCACCCTTGTAATCATACTGCACCACAATCTCATGAATCGTTCGAGGCAATGTGCGCTTATACTTCAACGTGATGCCTGTACGCACACCGGGCCTGAAATAGCCCAGGATCCAGAGACCGGCAAGAATGAGGATTCCCAGGGGGATGGCAATGGCGAGCACGATCTCGGTCTTGAGCTTGATCAGGCTCAAGGAAAGGATGCCCAAGGCGGTACAGATGATATACAGAAGGCTGACCACCTGAACCTGCGTTAAGCCTAATCGAATCATCTTGTGGTGAATGTGTTCCCGGTCGGCAAGAAAGGGGCTCCTGCCGGAGAGGATTCTGCGTGCGAAAGAGAGGAGGGTGTCCAGAATGGGGAGTCCAAGAAGCAGGATCGGGATGAGCAACGTGAACAGCGTGATCCTTTTCGTGAATCCCTGAAAGGAAATGACTGCAATGAGGTATCCCAGCAGCATGCTGCCGGCATCTCCGAGGAAGATCCTGGCAGGGGGAAAGTTGTAGCGAAGGAAGCCGAGGGTTGCGCCCAGAAGGGGTATGATGAAGGGGAGGAGGGCATACCGATTCAAGCCGATGGACGCGAGCATCAGAAAGTAAGCGGACAGGAAGGAGATGCCCGTGGCCAGTCCATCCAGGCCGTCGATCAGGTTGATGGCATTGGTTAACATCACGACCCAAAAGACGAACAGGGTCATTCCCAAATAGTGGACCCAGGGGCTGTCCGGGAGCGTGGGGATGATGGTCCTCAGGACATGTGCAGGATGTTCAAAGTAAATGAGAACGAGTGCGGCGAGGATCTGAACGACAAACTTCTGAGGGGCGTTGAGCCCGTACGCATCATCGAGCAGGCCGGTCAGAAAGATGAGCGTTCCTCCGATCAGCAGGCCGAAGAACATGG
>CAZSUQ010001009.1:0-2184 GCA_964609935.1 uncultured Thermodesulfobacteriota bacterium
TCCGGGAGAACTTCCCACACACGGTTCACCACAACCAGGTCCAGGCTCTCCCAGGCCACGTCCGGGGGCACCAGGATGTTGAAGACCCTGGAAGGAAGCATGGGCTCACCAAGGCCGGGTGATTCTAGTTTAGGTGTCAGTTAAAGGGGAAGGGGTCACCGCCTGGAAACACATCTCTTGACGTGATCTCTCTGCTTGTTGGAATTTCCCGGATCACAGTCATCACTTCCTCGGGAACCTGGAAGCGAAGGCTCCGGTTGCGGTCGTCCGGTGTGCCGCCGCCTGAAGGGTAACCCTGATCATCCAAGGGCAGCTGGGGGTCGTTCAGTGAAAGGAGGCGGGCCAGTTCGGTGAGCGTGTTCGTGTCGGTGGAGGGCGAAAGAGGGTGATGGTCGATCATGGTGTTCCATATCTCCCCTGTACCGTTTTCGTGTACAACGATCTCCAGGACCCGGCTCTGCTGCGGCCAGTAGGAGGTCGAGCACGTCTGGACCTCCCAGTATCCCCGGGCAGGATCCGTTGAATGGGGATGCGGTGTGATCCTGTTTATGTGACCGTGACCAACGAGGTGAACGATCACATTGGGAACGCTCTGGAAGAGGGTCTCCAGGGTGTTTTTGCACGAATCAGGCCCCAGGCAAACCGGGAGGGCGCCGGGAGGCCCCTTGATAGCGATCAGACCATCCTCGGGATGGTGCGATGCCACGACAACCAGGCGCTTGTCTGTCCATGCCCGCTGAATCTGGCACTTCAGCCATCGCCACTGGACAAACGACATGCCTCCTTCCGCGGTCACGGGCATTTCATCGGTGTTGAGAAAAATCAACCGAATGGGCATGGCCGTGCCCTCTGCCGTGATCATGTCCAGGGTGTAGTAGCCCTTGCCGGGATCTTTGCCGTCCGGGAAGACGGAATTGCACGTGTCATCGTTGGGCCAGAAACCGTGACCGCCGGGCCTGAGGAGCTCCATGAGGCCCTGAGATCCGATGAACCTCCGTGTTTCGTCAGCCGTGATCTTCACCCCGAATCCTGCTTCATCCGAGACAACCAGGCCGGGGACGACCTGGTGAAATTCGAAGTCCGGGTCGATTTCGGCCCGGACGGAGTCCTTGCCCTCTGTGAGAGCATCCGTCAGGAGCTGCATGAGGGGCGGAGACGAGAGAAGACCTCCGATCCCGGGACCTCCCATCATGTCGTAGAATGCCTGCGGGGGGGTGTCGCCCCCATCGAGGGTGTTGATGATCAGGGTAGGCAGGCCGCGCAGGTAGCCGAAAGGGGAGAGATCTCCGACCCAGGTCTTCCCGTCAAAGAGAAAATTGTTCAGCGGGCTGTTTTCGTACCTCGGATCATCCACAAAGAAGTTTCCCATGTTGAGTGCATCGTGATTCCCCACCATACAGTAACAGGGAACGGCTTTACCCGTGGGAAATTTGAGTCCCGAGGCGGGAAAGTCTGCGTTCGAGTTCGGGTAGCCGGGACGATTGTAAGGATTGAACGCTTCCTGGGTTCCAAGGTTTCGAGCGCCCAGGTTGCGGCCGTCCACGATGTTCAAATCACCGGTGTCCGGACGGATGAAGCCGGTCTCAGGGCCGTCCAGGATCTGTGCGAACCAGGTCATCTCCGCCTGGGAGCCATTGTCGGCCGCATCGCCCAGCGACAGGACCATGTCGAGGTCGCGCCTGTAGCTCGACATGAGGGCATTGGCCGTGAGGACGGTGGCATTCCAGAGGTGCGGGGAAAGGTCCTCCTGCGTGGCATAGGCGTCCGTGAGCATCCCGAACAGAATGCTGGCCGCATCGAAAAAGGCCATCCGGGCAGGGCTCTCTTCGTCAGCTACGTGCTGATCCGTGGTGACGATCCAGTAAGCCAGGGACCAGAATCCCCCTCCGTTTGAGGGTTCGCCGATACCCTCGAGCTCACGGATGATATGAGGCTCCCCGGGCCCGAGGATCAGCTCGAACCCTTCATCCGTGGGAACAGGCTCATGGCATTGCACCAGTGTCGTGGGAACCGGGCTGGTCCCTGGTTGCACAGGGGATGCAGTGTCGTTGCCATGGCATCCCCAAAGGAACAGAGCGGTTACGATCCAAAGGGTCAGCAGGGATGTTCTCATGGATAAGCCTTTCTTTCAGAAACAGGTCTGTATGACCTCTGGAGATCCCCTTTGATCAAGCACTGTTAAAA
>CAZSUQ010001010.1:0-2180 GCA_964609935.1 uncultured Thermodesulfobacteriota bacterium
GTTTGAGCGAATCGAACAAGGCCGTCCTTCAGAAGGAACGGATTCCGAGGAAGCAGCCCCCTCCCTGGAAAGCTACCTTTCCGAGTGGGCGCGCCCCGAATATGAGATGGAGGAGAAGTTCTCCCTCATCCACAAGCTCGCAAAGAGGGGCAAGAGCGAGATCTCCCCCATGGGAACGAGGAAGCCCTATCCCGGCCTGGATACCCTTCTGTTCCGGGGCGGGCAGTTCCACCGGTTTCCCCTCAACGAGGATGAGCCGGTAAGGACAAAGACCGTTATCGGTCCCACGGCAAGGCATCCCCTGGAACTGGAGCTCCCGTTCTATGTCTCACACATGTCCTTCGGCGCCTTGTCCAGGGAGGCGAAGATCGCCCTGGCCATGGGGGCCTCCCAGGTGGGCACCGCCACCTGCTCCGGTGAAGGGGGCATGCTGCCCGAGGAGCGCGAGCACGCAACCCGCTACGTCTATGAAGTCGGCACAGCGAGCTTTGGCTTGGACGAAAGCGTGATCCGAAAGGGCGACGCCGTTGAGATCAAGTTCGGCCAGGCGGCAAAGCCTGGGATGGGTGGGCATCTTCCCGCAGAGAAGGTCACGCCGGAGATCGCAGCGATTCGGGGCCTTCAGCCCGGTGAGGCCTTCATTTCACCCAACCGGCAACCCGGTGTGCAGTCGGTGGATGATTTGCGAAAGATGGTCGATAAGTTGCGGGCGATCACGGACGGAAAGCCCGTTGGGGTGAAGTTCACCGCAGGCCACGTGGAGAAGGACCTGGAGTTCGTCCTTGCCGCGGGCCCGGACTTCATCACCCTGGACTGTCGAGGCGGTGCCACGGGTGCGGCGCCCGGCTTCATCCGGGACCATGTCTGCCTGCCCCCGATCTATGCCATCCGCAGGGCCAGGGCCTATCTCGATCGAAGCGGCAGCAAACTCACCCTGTGCGTGGCAGGAGGGTTTCGCGACAGCACGGACATTGCCAAGGCACTGGCGCTCGGGGCGGATGCGGTTGCACTGGCCACTGCATCGTTGATCGCCATCGGATGCCAGCAATACCGTATCTGCAACACCGGAAAATGCCCTGTGGGGATCACCACGCAGGACCCGGAGTTGCGCCCCCGCTTCTCCATCCCCGTGTCGAAGCAGCGGCTCGTGAACTTCTACAGCCTCACCAGTGACGAGCTGCAAACCCTGGCCAGGATCAACGGGCGCAGGGACGTGCACGACCTCGACCTGTCGGACATCTTCACCATCAGCAACGAGGTGGCGCAGAACACGGACATCGAATACGCCTGATCCGACAGAGAGAAGTCTACTCCAGGGATTCGAAGAAGTTACACCCCTCGGGAAAGTAATCCCCGAACGGGCTGGTGTGCCCCCACCCCGCAAGAAAGGGCGTATCCACCCAATGTCCCTCTGACGCGGAGCTGTTCTTCCGCCAGCTCCGCGTTCCGTTCACCCGCCAGGCACCACTTTCTTCGAAGCACCGGCTTTCTTTTGCCCACCGGTCTTCTTCGCCTTCTTCTTTTTCGCAGGCAGGCCTGCGCACTTCCGCAGCTCGAGAAACGAGTCGCTGGTTGCCTGAACAAAGGCCTCGAGATCCGGAACAAGGTCGTAGTCCGCGTTGAAGCCCCAGCAGATGCGGCCGTCGTAGCTCATCAGGGCAACGCCCAGGCCGAGGTTGTCCACGAGCGGGACGTTGGGAAAGGTCTCGAGCATCCGGGAGCCGAGCAGGTAGAGGGGAAACTGCGGGCCCGGCACGTTCGTCACCACCATGTTGAAGGGGAGGAGGCGCGTGATGTTCCTGGCGCCGAGGGCCAGGAGCGTTGTGGAGGTCCATTCGGCCATCTGGGTTAGGATCTCTGCGCCCACGGCCTGTTTCGACTCCTTCAGCTCCGCGGTCTCCTCTCGAATCCTCTTGAGCTGCTCCCTGGGGTCCGGCACGGCCACCGGAAGATCCACGATCCAGGCAGAGACGCGGTTGCCCAGATTCCCCTGGTCCTGGTCGGTGCGTACGCTCACCGGGGCCATGATGCGAAAATCCACGGTGCTCGGATTCACGTTTTTGCGTTGGAGGAACCGGCGGACCGCGCCGGTGACGATCGTCAGGACCACGTCGTTCACCGTGCCTCCCAGGGCATGCCGGACGGCCTTGATCTCCTTGAGGTCCATGGTGAGCCAGTCG
>CAZSUQ010001011.1:0-2177 GCA_964609935.1 uncultured Thermodesulfobacteriota bacterium
CCCTGACAACACTGAACGTCAAAGGGCTGCCTTCCAGAAGAAACCCCTTCCTCTATGCCAAGGTTCTCGTGCAGTTGTTCCGAGCATGGGTCCAGGCTTGCCGCATCCTTCTTCGCTCGAATCCCCATTGCATCTTGGGAACGGGAGGCTATGCAAGCGCCCCGATCCTGCTCGCCGGTTTTTTGCTCAGGTCCACCGGCTTATGGAAGGGGATCCTGGCCTTGCATGAACAGAACATTGTCCCCGGGCGCTTCAACCTGTGGATGTCGAAATGGGTGGATTTCGTTGGAACGAGCTTTCCGGAAACGCTGAGCTACTTTCCTGAGCAGAAGGCATTCTGGACCGGCTACCTTCTTCGCAAGGAGATGGAAAGGGCATCCTTGACATGCCCCGCAAAGAGGAGTGATGAGAGAAAAAGTTTGCGTATCCCGGAAAACGTGAAGGTTGTCCTCGTTTTCGGAGGCAGTTCCGGAGCCAGAACGGTCAACCGGGTTGTTTTGGAGTCGTTGCCTTCCCTCCTTGTGAAAAAGGACCTATGGATCCTCCACGCCACAGGGTATCCACAGGGAAACTACAGGCCGGAGGAAGAGATCCGAACGGCCTTGTCCAGGCTCGACGGGGCTGATACCGCAGAGCAACAATACCATTGGCAGACGTATTTTGAAGACATGGAAACCTACTACAGGGCGGCAGACCTGATTGTCGGCCGGGCCGGTGCAGGGTCGGTATGGGAAATCGCATCCGCGGACAAGCCCGCCATCCTCATCCCCAAATCGAACCTCCCTGGAGACCACCAGGTCAAGAATGCCCGCTTTCTCGAAAGAAACGGTTGTGCCCGTGTCCTCTACGAAAAGAGGAACTCCGACCTGAAGCAGGCTTCCACCGAGACCATCGATGCCGAAGCGTTCACCCAGGACATCCTTTCCCTTCTCCACGACACGACTCAGGGAGAAGAAAAAGAAAAGCGTCTGGTCATCCCCTCAGGGGCGAGCCAGTTCTACGCATTGCTTCAACGTTCTCTCCCCCGGAGGCCCGAGGCGTCTGCTTCATCCGATCCGCCGGGATCGCACCCTTCACAACCCGAAGCAATCAACCCTCCTGAAACAGGGCTGGAATGGCTTCCGGGCCCTATGCTCCTGAAGGCTCTTGAAAAGAAAAGGGAGCAGGGGGAGCCGGTCCCCAAGGACGAACAAAGATACCTGGAAAACAGAAGCGATCAGGCTCTCTTCTCCTCGAGGTGGCAGGACAGGAATTTTGGGATCAAGTTGACCGGCCTCATCCGGTATCAAAAAAGACTCCCTTTTCTCCTGGATTGCATCACGGATCGAACGCCGGCGCCCTTGTTCCATCGGTTGCTGGGTGGTGACTTCCTTCAGGTGGGATTCATCAGGCGGAATGCACTGCAGGCCGTGTGGCGGATCGGCGTGGCAGGTCCTTCAGTGCGGACGGCCCTCGTCACGGCTTTACAGGACCCGTACTTCGAAGTCAGGTCATGGGCCGCCAGGGCCGTCTCAAGGCTCTTGGACGGCATCGGACAGGACGCAGAGATCGAAAAGCACCTGAGAAGGAATCTCAAAGATCGTTGGTTCGAGGTGTTGGTTTTCACCCTCGATCCTCTTGGCAGGCTTTCTTCGGACCCGGATATCCTCACCGATATCGTCCCCCTTCTCGAGCACAAAAACTGGAAAGTCCAGGAAGCAACGCTCCGTTGCTACGCACGCCTGTTGGACCGGGGGGTGATTGAGATCTCAGAGGAAGTGGAACAGAGGATGCGCAGGATCCCCATGAAGGGGCTCGATTTCTTCCCCCAGTTTCCACTTGAAACGACCTGGGCATCGTTTCAGGACAAACGCTCGCACCCACAGGATGACGATCCGGACCTTGAACCATAGGAAACGGAAAGAGGGGCTGCACATATGTTTCACGCACTCTACGCATGGTTTTATGACCCTGACGGTCCTTTCTCTTTTTTCCGTCTCTTCAACTATCTGAGCTCTCGTGCCATCTTTGCCATCATCACCTCTTTCTGCTTCACACTCTTTGCCGGAAGACCGCTGATCCGGTTGTTGTACAGGAAAGGACTCCGGGATGCTCCACGACTCGATGTCTTCTCCGAAGAGGGAAAACGGAAAGCCGGCACACCCACCATGGGAGGCGTTATCATCGCTTCCGCCACC
>CAZSUQ010001012.1:0-2163 GCA_964609935.1 uncultured Thermodesulfobacteriota bacterium
TGCGAGGATTGATCAGCAATGACAAGGCGGCGCTTGACGCCAGCAATGGAGAGGTCCTCGACATACAGTACATTTTTTGATCCTGAGTCCGCCGCACCCCCTGGCGCCCAGAACTTTAGTAAACTTCGAAGTGGTCTTGTGTCCAGGGCCATGCCTCGAGAACCCATAACATCGTTTCTGTGATTCCATTTCAATGCCTCGGCAAGGCGATGACGATGAGCGTGCCAACCCCCCTCACGCAATACGCTGTTCACCTTGGTCCTTCCCTCTCTGAGGGGCTTCCATTCCTGGGTTTCCCTTGTCTCGACCCAACCCTTCCTTTCGCCTGAGTAGTCGCGTCACGGCCAGCGTTCGAAGCTTCGAGTAGAAGGGAACGGTGATCAGATTTCGATCGACCAGTTCCATCATGGCCCTCGCTGGCGCATGGGTAACAAAAACCCAAAAACCAAAGGTCCTTCGCAAGCGCCTCAACGTCCGAAGCCGCAGGTTAGGGTGCTTCACGTTCGTAGACAAGAACAAGGTGTCAATTCTTCTTCCCTCATCGAGCCATCCCTTCTTCCTGCACTCTTCGTACAACTCCGTCCCTTTGTACGCCGTGAAGATGGACACATTGACGAAATCTGGCCTGATCTTGCGATTCAGGTCAATCGTCTTCTTAATGTCTCGGATCGTTTCATGCGGGATCCCAATCATGTTGTATGTGTAGAGGTCCATTCCATGTTTCTTGACCAACCTGCATCCATCGAGAATTTGTTTGTCAGAGATCTTCCTTTTTAAGACTTTTTCTCTTATCCCCTCATCACCGGATTCCAGTCCTATGGCGACTCGGCGACACCCCGCTTTCTTCAAGTCCTTACACATCTCTTCCGTGAGCGTGTCTACCCGTGCATTAACATGAAAAGGCAACCCGACTTCAGCGGCATACTTTTCACAAAACTCCTTTATCCGCGCCTGATGGAGCGTGAACGTGTCATCATAGAATTCGACCCTGTGTATTCCGTATCTTTCAATGGAAGTTTTAACCTCTTCGATCACCTTCTCCACACTCCTGAAGCGGACATAGGTGCCCAACCCGCGATAAAGCTTGAGGTTGGCATGATTGATACAGTACGTGCACAAATACGGGCATCCTCTCGAACTCACGAACGCCCCTACCATGTTGTGATGCCTCAGATACCTCGGATAGTCATAAATATCGTAATCAAGGGGCGGAAGGGTGTCGATGTCTCGAATCAAAGGTCGAAGTTCGTTCTTGATTACGCATCCGTCTTCCTTGAACCAGATATTCCTGACAGCCGTGCTTTTCTCTCCCCGTTCCATCGTCTCCAGGACTTCGAGCATGGTTTCCTCGCCTTCGCCAAGGCAAACCATGTCAAAACAGTTCTCCTCGATGGTCTCCTGAGGAGCAACGGTTGGATGAACGCCTCCGATGATAATGGGCGCCCTGAATTCCTTCTTGATCAAGGTGGCCAGATGAACCACATGGGGAAAGTTATTAGAGAGGGCCGTACATGCTATGAGATCCGCACCAGCCGAACGTACCTTTGACAGAACTTGAGCATCCGTCAAGCCGAACGTGGTGTCGATCAGGTCTACCTCATGGCCCGCTTTTCTTAGGACGGCGGAAAGCGTCGCGATTCCCATGGAGATGAACCGGGGGTGCTTGACCACGTTGGCATACACGAATTGAACCTTCATAAACCGTCTTTCCCTTTCTCGCGGTTGATGGGTGAGGCCGGTGAAATCGTCACCCTTTTTCAGCGAAAAGTCAGTTGACACTCGATTATTTTGTTATAAGCCCATGCTTCAATAGTACTTCTAAAGTTGCCCTCCGTCGAGCCCCCTTTCTGCTTTCGACGTAAGCTTCTTTTAGAAATGATTCAACGTCGTTCGGTTTCTCGATCGTCAGAGTTGAGAGAAGGATGGGAAAAGGGTCGATCTCCTTCTACCAACCTTTTTTTCGTCTTATCCCATTCGACCCCATACAATATTTGAACTTTATCGTTCTGCTGGAGAAGAAAGAGGAGAAGCCCTCCGTCCGCAGTAACCAGGGATTGTCGGCCGAATAGCGATGACAGTTCGCTGTGTCCCACCTTAGGAAGGCCCTGCATTCCCAGAGCAAATTCTGGATGTTCGCCCTTCCGTCTTAAGGCTTAGTGCAGG
>CAZSUQ010001013.1:0-2153 GCA_964609935.1 uncultured Thermodesulfobacteriota bacterium
GATAACCGGGTGTGCGGTGATCGTGAACACGAGCTTCAACGTCCGTGGAGAACCCATCATCTGTACACCGGAAGATGCGTACAAGTGTTTCATGCGAACCGAGATGGACGTGCTCGTCATCGAAGATTGCATCCTGTTCAAGGAAGAACAACCCGCCTGGGAAGAAGGGGAACAGTGGAAAAATGACCTCATCCTCGATTGACACAAGAGAGATCCGAAAGTTCGGCCTCATCGTGCTGGTCCTTTTCGGAAGCCTGTGCGGGCTGGGGATATGGAAGGCAAAGCCCTTCCCCACCTACTTTTTCGGCTTCCTGACCTTCCTCGGCATCTGCTTCGTGCTGATCCCTTCCTGGTCCGCACCGGTCTACCGGGGCTGGCTGAAGGTCGCACACTTCATCGGGCAGACGATTACGACATTGATCCTCGCGCTGGCCTATTATTTCGTCATCACCCCGGCGGGGATGCTCAAGCGCATTTTCGGCGGACGCCCGCTTCCGGTCAAATTTGACAAGAAGGCTTCCTCCTACTGGGTCGACCGGGAGGAACCGGCTCAACAAAAGGAGAGATTCCTGAAACGGTTTTAGTTGTCACAGGGAGATCGATATGAAAAACCAATCCATTGTGGGTGAATTCTGGGAGTTCCTGAGGATTCGAAAGCGGTACTGGTTGCTTCCCATTGTTCTCGTGCTCTTGCTTATGGGGGCTTTGATCATCTTCACGGAAAGCAGCGCGGTGGCGCCGTTCATCTATGCCCTTTTCTAAACCGGGCGACCTTCACGCCGGTCCTTTGTTTCTTTGCACGGGGGCAACAAGCCGGTCTCTGTTCATCCGGACTGCTCCAAGAGGCTGATGGCCTGCGCGTGCATAGAGATTCTCCCGGTTGCTCGAAGGGGTTCTGGTTCTCTTGTGAGGTGGAGACGGAGCCTCCCGGGCACCAGAACAACCCCTGGTTTCCCGGCGTCTCCCTGGAACATGCCCTACAGCACGGGTAACCTCTTTTTGCCGGTTCAGCGTTCCTTGTGAACATCTGGGGGAAAGGAACATGGTTGAAGGGACCCGCCGACTGGCTGTGGTCATTCCGGCGCTCAACGAGGAGGCGTTCATCGGCCACCTGCTGGGGTCCCTGGCAAGCCAGACCTTTCGTGACTTCGAAGTGGTGGTGGTGGACTCGAAAAGTGACGACAGGACAGACGAGGTTGCGAAAGGCTTCCGGGATCAACTACCTGTTCTCAAGATTGTAAAGGCCCCGGAGAGGGGGCTGGCCCTGGCCAGGAATCTCGGCGCAGAAGCAGTGGATGCGAGCCACATCGTCTTCATGGATGCGGACGGCGTGGTCCATCCGATCTCCCTGGAGGAACTGGTCAGGGGGATGCGGGATAAGGGATTCAAGGTTGTTACCACACTCGTAGAACCCTCCTCCCGACGCCTTTTTGACCGGTTCTTCTATACCTGTTTCATTGGATGGGGCCTGCAGATCTTCCAGCACTTCTTCCCCATTGTGACCGGCTCCTGTATTGCCGTGGAAAGAGAGATTTTTCAAAAAGCCGGCGGTTTCGACCCTACCGTCGAGTTCGAAGACTCCGCGTTTGCCAGGAAAGCAGCCCGTCTGGGTCGATTTGGCGTGCTCGCCCAACCGGTTGTCACCACCTCGGTTCGCCGGTTGGACCACTACGGACGATGGCGAACCCTTTTCAAGCTTCTTTTCTTCGGCGTGCTTCGGCGCCTCACGAAAGGCGAGATGCGGCAGAAAGAGGGATTTTATCGATTCGGGGAATACAACGACTCTCCACCGGAAGATTCCACATGCCCGGATGAACCTGTCCGTGAGAAGGCTGACGTATCAGAAAGCGGAAGGAAGAAAGCCTGAAGGGATCGCCTACCAGAGACGTTTTTCCATCCCTTGATTCTTGGTCAGGAATTTCCCCATCATCTTGATCCCGTTGCCCAAAACCTTTGCTTCACGTCGCGGATAACGGAAGAATCTCCGGCCTCGCTGCAGGATGTAGTGGGGGCGCAAGTAGAACTGATAATAGGCCCGGCGGGTTAACCTCTCGGTTACATTTCTGGGAAGGGTGATTGACTCATGGGTTTCCATGTCCTTGAGGGCTTGTTTGTAGAAAAAGCTGCCTGGAAAGAGATCAAACGGGTAGAAA
>CAZSUQ010001014.1:0-2143 GCA_964609935.1 uncultured Thermodesulfobacteriota bacterium
CGCGGGTCATGGCCGGCTTCAAGCAGGGCCCCTACAACGACCTCGCGGCCCTGGAAGTGGCCATGACCGAGGACACGGCAGCCGTGCTCATGGAGCCCGTGCAGGGGGAAGGGGGCGTCCACCCGGCCCGCGACGATTACCTGCACGGGCTGAGGCAGTTGTGCGATCAATACGAGGCCATGCTCATCCTCGACGAGATCCAGACCGGTCTGGGCAGGACAGGGAAGATGTTCTGTTGCGAGCACACGGGTGTGGTGCCGGACATCATGACCCTGGGCAAGTCGTTGAGCGGCGGCATCTACCCGGTCACGGCCACGGTCTACAGGGAGGAACTGGGCGACTTTCTCATCCCCTACCCTTTTATCCACCTGTCGACCTTCGGCGGGTCCGACCTGGGATGCATGGTGGGACTGGCCGTCATTGAATACCTGATGGAGCACAACATCCCGAAACACGCACGCCTCATGGGAGAACGTTTCCAGGCCGGATTCCAACAGCTGAAGGAAAAGTATTCGGACCTGCTCATTGAAACCCGGCAGAAGGGCCTGATGATGGGCCTGCAGTACACCAACGACAGCATCGGCCCGCGGATGAGCTACCAGCTCACCTTGAATGGTGTCCTGGCCATCTTTTCAGGGAACGAACCCTCCGTGATGCGGCTCATGCCGCCCCTGGTGATCGAGCCCGGGGAGGTGGACTTCGTTCTCGAGGCCCTGGACAGCTCCATGGCAGCCATCATGGAGCAGGGGGGAATCGAGAAATACTGATGCGGTTTTGACAACCAGAGGGAGGAGTACCATGGCCGGCTCGGATGAAATCATGGAGGCCCTGCAGGACTTCATGAAGCAGTGCAACGAGAACAAGCGGCTGAGAAGGATGCAGCGGGACTGGACCAAGCTCCTGCACTACGTGGCCACGGACACCGGCGACGCCTTCACCATGAACGTGGAGGCAGGGGAGATCCTTGAGGCGAAGAGGGACAGGGAGGGCACCCCGGACGTGATCATTGAGACGGAGAGCGAGACCCTGTGCGACATGTTCTGGGGAGACATCAACCCCACGCAGAAATACATGCGCGGCGAGATCAAGGTGAAGGCATCCCAGGAGGACGTGATGCGGATCGACGCCATCACCGCCGTGATCTGGCCCGAGGTGTGACATGGCCCGCCTGGACGACATCCTCAAGGAGAGCGACCCGGAAAAGATCCGCCTGGAGGCGGAGGCCAACTACCGGGAGCACGTCAACCCCTTTGCCCTGAGGATGCTCAAGAACGCAAGCCTGGACATCATCGAGGGCAGGCGGGAAGGTGCCTGCGTGTGGGACGTCTCGGGCGAGAAGTACATCGACTGTGTCACCGGGGCGGGCATCTTCAATGTTGGGCGCCACAACCCAAGGGTCGTGGAGGTTCTGAAGAAGGCCCTGGACAATTCCGACATGGGAAGCTGGATCAGCGTGTTCAGGGAACGCGGGCTTCTCGCCAAAAAGCTGGCCGAGATCACGCCCGGGGACCTGAAGTACTCCCTGTTCTGCTGCGGAGGGGGCGAGGCCATCGAGGTGGCCGTGAAGCTGGCCCGTGCCCACACCGACCGAACCGAGATCATCTGCATGGAGAACGGTTATCACGGGGTCACCGGCTTTGCGCTGCCTGCCACGGGCCGCGATGTGTACAAGAAGCCCTTTGCCCCGCTGGTCCCGGGATACAGGCACGTCCCGTTCAACGATTTCCATGCCCTGGAGCAGGCCGCCTCGGATGCCACCGCCGGCGTGCTCCTGGAGCCGGTGCAGGGGGAAGGCGGCATCATCCCGGCTGACGACGACTACCTTCGCCGTGTCCGCGCGCTCTGTGATGAGAAGGGCATCGTCCTGATCTTTGACGAGGTGCAGACAGGCCTCGGCCGCACCGGAAGGATGTTCGCCGCGGAGCACAGCGGTGTGGCGCCGGACATCATGGTCCTGGCCAAGGCCCTCTCCGGCGGGCTGTACCCCATCTCCTGCGCTGTCTTCACCGAGGAGATCAGCGAATTCCTCATCACACACCCCTTCATCATCATCATCTGATTCGGGGGCTCCTCCCTGGGCTGCCTCTCCTCGCTGGCCGCCATCGAGTTCACCGAGGTAAACGAGCTTCCGGGAAACGCGGAG
>CAZSUQ010001015.1:0-2139 GCA_964609935.1 uncultured Thermodesulfobacteriota bacterium
TCGAGTCGGCGCGAAAAAAGACAGGCGCTTCCACAAGGCTTGAGAAAGGAATGTACATGGCAAGGCCGAGGGCCAGGTTCTTCATGCCGATCAGATAGCCCATGTTTGCGGCAAACCCGATCGTTAAACCGTTGGCATCGGCCATGTCCCCGGTGGCCAGGCTTCTTCTGAGCATGTCGGCGGTGGGCGGAAGGTTAAAATACTCCTGGTAGTAGGCGAGCAAGGCATCCCGATTGCTTAGATGAAAGCGGGCCTTTGCATAGGAGAGCTTTAAAGTGAGCTTGGCCCTGTTCACCTGGGTGAGTCCGGCCGGGTTGTAAAAGGCGGCCGAATAGTCATCCGCAACGGCCGTGAAGGCCATGCCCATGGACGTGTCCCGGATGCCGACGCCAAGAAGGTCGGAGGTGGTCGCCCTCGCAGGGGGCTGGGGACATGAAAGGAATCCGCAAAACAAAATGAATCGGAAAAACATCTTTCCTGTAAAGCGTCTTTGACCTTTTCGTGCGAGGCGACAGGCATGTTGTGTCATTTTCGGAGGTTTCTCCCAATGGCTCGCCAGGTACTTTCTCTTCCAGGGGAGAAAGGGGCCGGCCGCTTCCTTGCTTTCTCAGGAGATCCGTTCAACCCTGCAACGGATGAACCTGTGATAGGGTGTGGCTGTAAACGGATGCCTGTGGCTGTTCTCCTCAAGGAAGAGATCATAAAAAGCTACTCAAAGAGATACCTGCTTCTCACGTTCATTCAGAAGAATCTGGTTGACATGGTTAAGCGGGTATTCACTTTCGCAGAAAGACTCGCCGGGTGCTTGCTTTCCGCCCATCTTGCAGAACGACCTCGAGTTGGAGGACCAGCATCTTTCTATCCGCGGAGAGAGATCGTCGTTACGAGATCGTCGCCTTGATCCCCTCCTCAGTCACGGTAGGCCCCGTGGATACGAGAACCTTGCCGTCTTTGGACCAGTGAGACATAAACGTCACCGGATAGCCCGCAGGATTGACCGTGGCGTGAGGCTTTCCGTCGAAGTACACCTCCTGGGTGATGGTGCCCTTTACGTTGTTGAAGACCGTAGTCAGTTTGTCTGCGGTCTGGGTCGTCTTCTGTTTGGCGTCCATTTTGGCGCCGAGCTTTCGCTTGGCCCAGGAGATTCCCTGCAGCTTGAAGATCGGATCCATGGAACCTGATGCAGCGGCGTCCAGCGTCCAGGTGCCGGTAAAGTCGGTATGCTGTGCCGACGCCTGCCATGGGACGATAACTGTCAAGAGAACAGCAAGGATCATTCGAACTGCGTGTCTCAGCACCGCAATTCCCTGTGGTCCGCCATCCGGCGTGCAAGGCGACCGGCTCGGTCCCGGGTGGCCCTTTCCCGCGGGTCCGGACACGTCAGGTGTCGGTACATGATTTGTCATTTTCATCCTCATGGGTTGTTCCTCAGCTAATTTTCTCGATTCTCACGGGTCACGGTCTCCAGTAGATCTTTTGATGTTTCAGGAAGTGTGGAGCGTTCGTGCCGGTGAAGCTTCAACGCCTCCTCAGGACATGCCAGGGTGCACACGCCGCAACCGATACACTTATCCACATCCACCTTTATCCGGTTGGTCTCTTCATCCAGGGAAAGGGCCTCGAAAAAACATCGTTCCGTGCAGGCTTCACAGCCGACGCAACCTTCACCTGATCTGGGTACGAAGTTGGATGGAGAAAGGGCATCCGGGTTGTCCCATTGGGTCCTGCCCCTCACCTGAGAGCAGCAACAGCCACAGCAAAGGCAGATGACCATGTCGCCCACACGCGCGTTGAAGGTCTGGCCCACGAGGCCGAGTTCCACCATTTCGTCAACGTACTCGATGGCCTGCTGCTTGGTGACCCTTTTGCCCAGGCCCACCCGCTCGAAATGATCGGCGGCAGCACCCATCATGATGCAAGCAGCGATGGGGAACTTGTCTCTGCACTCGCGAATGTCCAGTTTCTCGGTTCGGGTGCGGCACGGGCAGGGAACCAGGGCCAGTTCTTCGGCCGAATGGTTCAGGATGTAATCATGGGCCTCTTCGGCTGCCAGGACCTGCTGGTTCGCTTCGATGGCACGATGAGTCCGTCCATCCAGGATCGTGCCGCGAACCCGGCCGCGAGGAAGGAGGAGATCGA
>CAZSUQ010001016.1:0-2134 GCA_964609935.1 uncultured Thermodesulfobacteriota bacterium
CCCCTCATCTTCCTCCCCCTCCTAACCGCTCCACCGAGGCGACAACTACCCTGACACAGGGGGCAACTACCCTGACACAGGGGGGAAGTATATCGAGATATAGTATTTAGAGGAGCGCGATAGCAATGACGACTTCACTATCGGTCCGCAAGCCGCCTTCAGGCGGCACGGGTTTCAAGCTACCGGCTTCAGCCGGTAGTAGTTGACTCAAATTCCGAGCGAGGGAGTCCAGATTGCCGGATAATCGAAAGCAATGTTCCCCTGCGAAGTTCTTTGTGATCCGGTACCGGCACTGTTACAGTTTTTCCCGATATTCTTCGCTGCATTGCGATGTGGCTCCCACGTCGCCTCACTTCGACAAAACCATGATTTTCGAGGATCTGACAAACCTCTTTTCCGGAAAGGATGAGTAGCTTACCCAACGGCTACCTCCACATTAGTAACGTAGACCTCGTCATGTAGTCGGGTGTCAATTTCTTCAGAGGAAGCAGTTTCAAAGAACAGCTCTAAAGCCTCTTTAAGGTTCTTTCTGGCTCCGTCGACCGTGTCGCCCTGGCTTGCGATATCCAACTCTGGACACAGGGCCACATAACCGTCGCCTTCCCTCTCAATGATTGCGGTAAGTTTCTTGGTCATAATAAGCCTCTCATGTTCGATTTCGATTGTACGCATAACTTGAAAAGATAGGACATTTGTTTTTCAGCAAGATAATGAAAGCATACCGGAATTCGGAAAATCAAGCAAGAAAAGACCAAAAATCCTCTGAAAGGGACCGATTGACAGGGAACGCAGAAAGGGGAGGAGAGCAGAGGGGAGAAAAGGGACCCATGTATGGGGAATGGCCTCGAATCTGAAGGAATCCGGACGGACCTGTCCCCGCAGATCCGGGCCGGCTCCTTGCCCGGCCGACCTGCCTGCGCCGCGAGCACCTGCCCGTGCCGGCACGGCAGGCAGTCTGCGGTAAGATAGAGGTTGTGCCGGCATGGCGCTTCCTGCTCAACCTGTCGGAGCCTTGAGGCTATCCTAATCGGGGGACATCATAAAAAGCTGGAAACAGAGCTCAAGGATATCCGCCATCTTGCTTCCAAAGATATTTGGCGTCCACCAAGTAAGCTGTCCTCCCTGGTAAATTCGGAGAAACACATCGAGTTGATATCGTTCATCGACGAAGCTTTGAAAAGAAATCCTAACAACATGCTATTTAAGATTGCCAAGATGAACACGTAACGGGTGACTCATGCGGAAGCTTCCATCGCATGCTCAACCGCACGGGCGATGAGGGGGGCCTTTTTGTGTAAGCCCTCAAGTTTCAATTCGCCATCCTGATACATCCGATACCACTCACGCCGCTGGCGAATGACACGCTCGTCATCCCGCAGATGAAGGCGCTGAAGCACGAATTCGGCACGGTCGCGTTGAGCGGCCGGCAATTTATCTGACACAAGAAGCTGAAGCGAAGGTAGGATGATCTCGAACCAACCGTCCTGAACCTGGAAGGGGTCGAGGATCTTGTTTGAAGGCAGGTTTTGCGACTTCTTCGAAGTGGATCATCCCTCTGCCTCTTGCTTCTCGACCCACACAATCCAGCGGGGCCAGAACGGATCGTGACCCGCAAGCACCCGCTCCAACTCCTTATGGATCAACTTCCTGGAACCAAGATCCGTCGGGAGATCACTTCGATCACCACGCATCCAGGCTTCGGCGGCTTCAATGGCCTGTTCGGCTTCCAGCGAGCGGGCTTGCTGGAGCCCGAAAACTTCCGATACAAGCCATGCCACCGCATCCCCCTGCTTTGCCCAGCCGACGGTATCGAGACGGACCTCCTGCCGGCGGAGAGCAAGATGGTGGACGGCATCCTGCTTTTCATGGAATAGAGGCTCGATCGAAGCCATGATCAACGGCGAATGTGTTGCTGCAATTAGCTGCACCTCCACCTCCTGCTTCCCGGTGAGCGCCCCCATCACATCGAGAAGCGCAGGCACAATGCGGCGTTGCCACTGGGGGTGAAGGTGGGCCTCGATCTCGTCGATAAGGAAAATGATTTCCGTCGTTGGTTTACTTCCTCTGAGCTTGCATGCTTCTAGACCTCAATCAAGCGTAGATAGACCGGAGAGTACTTGTTAAAAAAAAGAAA
>CAZSUQ010001017.1:0-2134 GCA_964609935.1 uncultured Thermodesulfobacteriota bacterium
CCAGGCATCAACCAAGAACATCCGGGAGTTGGAGCACCAGAAGAAGCTGATTCAGGCGCTGCAGGAGAAGAAGAAGCTCGAGAGCGAAGATGTAGCCAAAAAGCTCGGCTCCCTGTCCTGCACCATTGCAAGGAAGGTGGGCGAAGAGGACAAGCTCTTCGGGTCTGTGACTGCCCGTGATATCAAGGATGTGCTGAAGGAAGAAGGGATCGAGATCGAGCGTAAGCGGATTCTTCTGGAAGAGCCCATCAAGAAACTCGGTGTTTACACCGTGCCCGTCCAGCTTCATCCCGATGTCGTGGGAAACGTCAAGGTGTGGGTCGTCAAGGATTAAAAGCGTCAGTGTCGAAAAGGTGAGGCATGGGATTCTTGGAAAAGGTGCCGCCTCAGAACCTTGAAGCAGAACGATCCGTGCTGGGTGGCGTCCTCCTGGATAACCAAGCCGTGCAGAAGGTAACGGAAATCCTCCAGGAAGGGGATTTCTACCGCGACGCCCACCGGAAGATCTTTCAGGCCATGGTGGATCTTCAGGAGAAAAGCGAACCCGTGGACCTGATTACCCTCACCGAAGAGATCGACCGGCGGGGGTGGATGAAGGACGTGGGTGGAGCCGGTTATCTCGGGTCCCTCGTGGATGAGATGCCCACGGCGGCGAACATCCTCTACTACGCCAGGATCATCAAGGAAAAGGCCATCCTCCGCCAGGTCATCGAAGCAGCCACCAAGATCGTCCGTGACGGGTACGAGGGACCGGACGATGCTGTGGACTTCCTGGACAAATCCGAGCAGACCATCCTGGAGATCTCCCGCAACCAGCAGCGGAAGGGCTTTGTCCCGATCCGGGATGTGATGAATGAAACCTTCCAGTCCATCGAGGAACTCTACCAGAAGCAGGGCATGATTACGGGCGTCCGTACGCACTTCGATGTTTTCGACCAATTTACGTCCGGGCTTCAGCGTTCTGATCTGATCATCATCGCAGGCCGCCCCAGTATGGGCAAGACCGCGCTGGCCCTGAACATCGCCCGAAACGTTGCGGTCAAGGAGAAGATCCCTGTGGCCATCTACTCCCTGGAGATGTCCAAGCAGCAGCTGGGCATACGCCTGCTCTGTGCAGAGGCGGAGATCGACGGCCAGAAGTTGAGAGCCGGTTATATCAAAAAGACGGACTGGAAGGGCCTGGCCGCCTCCGCGGATGTCCTGTCCCGGGCCCCCATCTACATCGATGATTCGCCCGGGGTGACGGTGCGGGAGATGCGGGGCAGAGCCCGTCAGATGAAGCTGGAGAAGAACATCGGCCTCCTCATCGTGGATTATCTTCAACTCATGCAGGGATCGGGGAGGGTGGAGAGCCGTGTGCAGGAGATCTCCGAGATCTCTCGCTCGTTGAAGCAGTTGGCCAAGGAGCTGGATATACCCGTTCTTGCACTTTCCCAGTTGAACCGCGGCGTTGAGAACCGAACGGACAAAAGGCCCATGCTTGCAGACTTGAGAGAGTCTGGGGCCATTGAACAGGATGCGGATGTCATCGCCTTTGTTTTCCGGGAGGAGTTCTATTTTCCGGAGAAGGTCGAGGCGGAGAACAAGGCCGAACTCATCATCGGAAAGCAGCGAAACGGGCCGGTGGGTACGGTTCCCCTGTTCTTCAAGAAGGAGTTTACCCAGTTCCACGATGCCCTCAGGCGATAGGAAGCCGGCTAGTCTGGGTTCGTCAGAGCCTTGGGACCTCCGGGTGCATCAAGGCTGAACCGGAGTTAGATTCCTACGTATTGTCCTTGTTGGAACGGACACAATGAACTATCCCGTGGAAAGGAGATTCTCTTTGAACACATCACCGAAACACGGTTGGACTGCACTCGGGATATGGGCCTTCCTCCTCGCCCTGCATACGTTTTTTCCAGGATGCGGAAATCCTGAGGACCCACAGATCACCGAGGTCATGATCACCTACTGGGATGCGGAGACCGAAACCTGGAAATCCCTCCAGGACGGGAACAAGGCCCTGGGATCTCAGGTGAGGGTCCAGGCAACGATCACGGATAACACGGCCGTGGTGGATCCCACATTGACCCTCATCGGCCAGAGGAGGGATCGGGACTTCTCCACGAGTGGGGGGGTGTTACAGGACAAGTGC
>CAZSUQ010001018.1:0-2134 GCA_964609935.1 uncultured Thermodesulfobacteriota bacterium
GTCCAGGGCCTTGCGCAAAGCCTTGTCCAGGGCATTGACAGGTCCCTGCCCTTCGGCAGCCGTGTGTTCCACCTTCCCGTCCTTATCGATCATGATGGTGGCTTCGGAATAGGGGGGTTCGCCCTCCTTTTTCTTTTCGTCCAGGACCCGGAATCCCACGAGCTTGAAGGGTTTATGTTTCTCTCCCAACGTCTTCTTCATCAAGAGCTCGAAGGAAGCGTCCGCACCCTCGTAGCGGTAGCCCTTTTTCTCCATGCCCTTCAGCGTGTTCAGGATTTCGGGGACGGCGGCTTCCCGTCCCTTCAGGTCCACGCTGTACTCCTTGGCTTTTGCTTCAACCGTGGCCTTGCCGGAGAGGTCGGAAACCAGGATCCTGCGCCGGTTGCCCACGGCTTCAGGGATCATGTGCTCGTACGTGCGGGGATTTCTCATGACGGCACTGACGTGAATGCCGCCCTTGTGTGCAAAGGCACTGTCGCCCACATAGGGTTGCTGGCGGGAGGGTGTGAGGTTCGCCAGTTCGGAGACCACGCGCGAACACCTTCGAAGCCCGGCGATCTTCTTCTCCGGCATACATGCACGGCCCATTTTGAAATGCAGATTCGGGATGATGGAGCAGAGGTTCGCATTGCCGCAACGTTCCCCGTAGCCGTTGATCGTCCCCTGGACGTGAACAACCCCCTCCTCCACGGCGGCCATGGAGTTAGCCACCGCAAGGTCCGTATCGTTGTGTGCGTGGATCCCGAGAGGTGTTGAAACCTGCTGGTAGACCTCGCGGACGATCTGCTGAGCGATGGAGGGGAACATGCCTCCGTTGGTGTCGCAGAGAACGATGCAGTCAGCGCCCGCCTCCTCTGCGGCATGGATGCAGAGGACGGCATAGTCGGGATTGGAACGATACCCGTCAAAGAAGTGTTCCGCATCGAAGATGACCTCGTCCATGCGTTTCTTCAAGAAGGAGATCGAGTCATGGATCATGCGGAGATTTTCTTTCTTTGAGATGCGAAGCGCATCCTTGACCTGCATGTCCCAGGATTTTCCCACCAGCGTGGCGGTTTGAACACCACAACGAAGCATGGCCTTCAGCCCGGGATCCTGGGAGGCCTTCTCGCCGGGGCGACGCGTGAGCCCAAAAGCCACCAGCTTTGTATGGCCAAGCTTGAATCCGGCGGCTTCCTTGAAGAAGGCCTCGTCCCTAGGGTTGGCAATGGGCCACCCACCCTCCACGTAGTCCACCCCGAAGTCGTCGAGTTCTTGAAGGATGCGGAGCTTGTCCTCCTTGGAAAAATTGATGTATTCGGACTGGTCCCCGTCCCGGAGGGTGGTGTCGTAGATCAGGACCTTTTTTTCTTTCCTTTGCTTGGACTTCAAGAGTCTTCTCCCCTCTCGAGACCAAAGGCATCATGGAGCGCACGAACAGCCAGTTCCGTGTACTTCTCCTGGATGACACAGGAGATTTTGATCTCGGACGTGTTGATCATCTGGATGTTGATTCCTTCTGCAGCGAGGGCCTTGAACATCTCGGCCGCAACCCCTGCATGGGTCTTCATGCCCACACCGATAATGGATACCTTGGACACATCTTCATCGGTGAGGATCTTGCCCACCTTGATGTCCTCGGCGGCCGGCTTGATGATGTCGATGGCCCTGGTCAACTCGGACTTGGGAACCGTGAAGGTCAGGTCCGTGAACCCTTCCTTGCTGATGTTCTGGATGATCACATCCACCACAATGTTGGCCTCTGACAGCGGGCTGAAGATCCTTGCCGCCACGCCCGGTTCGTCCGGCACCCGGCACAGGGATACCTTGGCCTCGTCCTTGTTGTAGGTCACACTGGTTACCAGCACACTCTCCATGGTGGATTCCTCCTTGGTCACATAGGTTCCCTCACGATCGGTGAAGCTCGATCGCACGTGAATCGGAACATCAAACTTTTTGGCGAATTCGACGGATCTCGTCTGCAGAACCTTGGCGCCCAGGCTGGCCATTTCCAACATCTCGTCGTATGAGATTCGATCGATCTTCCTGGCGCGTGAGCAAACGTTGGGGTCCGTGGTGAAGACACCGTCCACGTCGGTATAGATCTCAATATCCAGCCTTTTTCCTACATGCGGATGAATGGAGAATCCGGTAG
>CAZSUQ010001019.1:0-2127 GCA_964609935.1 uncultured Thermodesulfobacteriota bacterium
TCCCCCTCCAGGAGAGGTGACCAGTCGTATTCCTCTACAAGCCGGTTCAGCATCCCTTCCACCCCGTCAGGGCCGCCAAAAGGAACCGCCCGACAGGTCCTGGGATCCACCCCGATCCTCTCGAACTCCAAACCCACCTGCCACTGGTCAGGGGGTTTGAAAGCCTCTTTGAAGAACCTTACCAGGTCCTCCCTCGCCTCAATCATCTGTGGTGCCGTCATGACACTCCTTCTTTCCTTTCAGGCCCTTGATGGGCAAAACCATCTGTATACTATGTACGCTCCCCGACCTTTGGGTCAACTCTTCCTTCCGGTCCTGATTTGACCATCCATTCGCATCCTGGATAAATAGACGCAGGCTGAGAGGGACCGAACCTTCAAACCCGAACCGGACCGAACATGGACGCTGCATCGCTCTACGAAACCTACCTGGGAAGCTACAGCCCCGAGCGCTTCATGAATTTTTACCACTCCATGGCTGAGGAACTCTTCCTCCTGGCAAACCCCTCCCGCGTCATCCCCTTCTCGCAGGCGCCGCTGATCCTGGACCGGCGATTCCAGGACCTGTTCACCCGGATGGCCTCCAGCGTCTGGAAGGTTCTGGAAAATCGTGTCTACCGTCAGGTGTGCGCAGAGACCGTGCCCGACGTCCTGGTGGAGACTTCCCGGGAAAAGCACGGGGCTCTCGCCTTTGATCCGGCATGCAACATCGGCGGGATCGATCTTCACATCGAGCAGGACAGGCTTCGCCTCATCGAATTCATGGTCCTTCCGCCGGGCATGTCCGGGATCTACCCGAGGATGCTGGCCCTTTACCAGAACTACCTCGAAACGTGCTGTTCCGGTTACCGGCCCGACTGCTTCCGGCCGGGCTGGAACCGGGAGCGAGTCGAGGAGACCATGATCCGCAACATTGTCGGGGACGCGCAACCCGAGCGGGTGGCCGTGATCGACTGGGAACCGCAGAGCCAGATCACCTACGGGGAGTTCCTCTACATCCTGGACCGGCTCCACAAGACGAGGGGAATCCCGGGGCTGATCGCGGATCCGAGGGAAGTCTCTGTCAAAGGAGGAAAGATCAGGGTCCGGGGTGAGGTCGTGGACCGGATCTACAACCGGCTGACCCTGATCGACTGGTACAACCATGCAGAGGCGATCAGCGCCTACACCCGCCTCCTCTGGGAATCACCGGAGAGCTTTGTGTATCACCCCTACCTCTGGTTCCTCGGTGACAAGAACTCCCTGGTGCTCCTCTCCGACCCGGCGGCCCTGGACCGGATGGGCCTGGATGAGGCCCACAGGAAGGCGATAGAGGATCTCGTCCCCAAAACCCTCCGGCTGTCCGATTTCAGCAGGCCCGAAGGCAGGGGGGTGGACACGGACAGGCTTCTTTCCAGCTTCCGAAGCCCTTCCGAAATCGTTTTCAAGCCCACATCCTCCCACGCGTCCAAGGGGATCCTGTTCGGCCCGGTGGACACGCCGGACCTGGATTCGCTTGAAAGGGTGCTGCGGGACGTTGATCCCGAGACCACGGTGGCCATGGATCTCGTGCCGCCGCCGGAAATCGAGGTGTCCAGGGGAGACGGGCGCCGAGAAACCTGGAAGTATGACCTGAGGGTCTTTGTCCTGAACGGTGAGCATGTATTCTCAGGGGGAAGAATCTACCTCGGCGATTACACGAACCAGGTACCGTGCAGAGGCTTCGCGCCCCTGTTCTTTGTTTGATTAGAGAGCTGTGAAAGGAGCCCTATGAACGATGCCACGGCTGTAAGCGAGTCCGCATGGTGGAAAGACGGGATCATCTACCAGATCTATCCCCGAAGCTTTCAGGACAGCAACAACGACGGTGTGGGGGACCTGGAGGGGATCATCCAGCGGCTCGACTACATGAACGACGGCAGCGCCGGCTCCCTCGGGGTCGATGCCGTCTGGCTCTCTCCCATCTATCCGTCCCCCATGAAGGACTTCGGGTACGACATCTCGGACTACTGTGCCATTGATCCGGTCTTCGGCGACCTTGACGTGTTCGACCGGCTCGTGGAGGAAGCGCACAAGCGCGGAATCCACATCATCATGGACCTGGTGTTCAGCCACACCTCGGACCAGCATCCCTGGTTCCTGGAGTCAC
>CAZSUQ010001020.1:0-2118 GCA_964609935.1 uncultured Thermodesulfobacteriota bacterium
GAATACGACACCGTCCTCTGAATGGCACATCAGGTCGGGTTTCAGATGATCTTCTACACCTGGTGTTATGGTTACATATCCTCCTACAATGACCGTCGCTTCCGGATTGGCCGCCCTGGCCACTTCGATCATTTTCTTGACCTTCTTGATAGGCATTGTCATTGAGCTAATGCCTATGTGCGAATATCCTTTCTTGCACTCCGCTTGAAATTCTTCAAGACTTGGGTGATCAAGAACCGTTGTCGGAGTTTCAAGATTGGCGGCGATGAAATGCGTTGCTATTTCATTACTGACTCCGCGGGGCGTCCATATACCATCGGCAGCCGAGAAATTCATCCCGAAGGCCTCGTAGTTCAGCAGCAGGGTGTTATATTCGTCCTTCACACCCCATGGCCGGAAGCACTGGGACAACAAGACCCTCTTTGCACTTTTTCTTTTGCCTTTCACGGTCTCCCCCGGATTTCATATTTTGTTGCTTGGCAACTTCAGGGACCGTATTCCCCTTGAAACCCCCTTAAGTAAAAACACGCTCAGCCGCTAGAAGGATATCCTCATTTCTTCTCAGTACGCCTTCCCGCCGTAAATCACATCCTCGATAAATCCGTCGTAGTTGGGATTCATGATACCGGATTTGTCAAAGGTCGCCTTAATCTTATCCTCCACCTGTTCCCATACCGAACCTCTCTTGGCGTAGCGCCAGCCGCCCGTCATGCCCCTCTTGTATTGATCGTACGAGGCCTGTTCCTCAAAACCGGGGGACTTATAAAATTCATAGGGATTGCTGTTGGCGGTGGTGAAGTCGTGCTCAAAGATGATCATCCGCCCGCCGTGGTAGGCGCCCATATAATGCTCCGTGTCCTCGTCGCGGAAGTGGGATTTGTTTTCCTCCTCCGCCCAGGGATCGCGCTCTCCCAACTGCTGCCGCCCGGCGTCAAGCTGGACATCGTAATATCTCGGCGCATTGCTCAACTGACACCACGAGGACGAGTACCATTCCTGCTCCCTCTGCCGCATGTAATTAGGCGAATTTCTCGTCTTCCTGATCCAATTTCCGTATCCGCCTAGTCTGCCTAAAAACTTACTCAGTCCTTCCTCGTCTCCAAGCGACTCAAGCAGCGAGACATCAAGTGCCTCCGGCGCATTTTCGGTCTCATCGGTGGTTTTTTCGATCATCCGGCATTTGGCGTCCAGTTCCTTTTGGGTGTCCGCACTCACAATACCAATCCAGAAGCAGGTGAGCGACAAATCCAGGTTCTCCATGTTAACCAGCATCTCTTCGGCCTCCGCATAAGTGGGAGTCACCACTTGCGCGAATGGCTGAGCCGGCTCCCCGAC
The DNA here is from genome assembly GCA_964609935.1 of uncultured Thermodesulfobacteriota bacterium. Classification (GTDB taxonomy): domain Bacteria; phylum Desulfobacterota; class DSWW01; order DSWW01; family DSWW01; genus CAYTRL01. Next base: position 1,336 of record CAZSUQ010001020.1, read on the forward strand.
GGCACAAAACATGGACATCAGGTCCATCCTCATCATTTTGTACCACCAGTCGATGTTAGCGAAAAAATTCTTCTCCATGGTGAGCCACAAATAATACCTTCGATATTTACCCCAGGGGAATACCTCCACGGTTAACTCGGTTACAATACCCAGCCTGCCTTCCATCATGCAGTGCATCTGCGGGAGCATCATTCCGGGCCCCTGCGCACCGCCGATCTTGCCGGCATTGGGAATGGCCTCCGAACCCATCTTTACGACGGTGCCGTCGGCGAGCACGGTGGTCATGCTTACGATGCGGTTGGCGCCGGCGCCGTACCAGGCGTTGTGAACGGACAGTCCGTAACCCAGGGTGTTGCCCATGACCGATGCTGAAGCCGGGGCCGCGGGTTGGCAGCCGTAAAGCGCCCTGCCTTCCAGAAGACCTAATTTCTCACCCTCGATTTGCAGTTCCGACCATTTGACAAAGGGCTGCACCGTTGCAACCATCCCCTCTTCATCCAGGTCCAGAATCTGGTCCATCCTGACCAGATCGAGGACGATCCCGCCCCGCTTGGGAATGGTCTCGCCCGCCTGGTTGATCCGGCATGACCCCACCGTCACCGGAATCTTGTGTTCGTGGGCGATCTTCATGACCTCGGAGACCTCTTCGGTATTGGCGGGCAGAACGACAATATGCGGCCTGACCTGTTTAACCGTGCTCTGATCGCGGGAGTAGTTGGAGCGGATGGTCTTATCATTGGTCGCCCACTCGTCACCTACCTTCTCCTTCAGCTTATCCAGGGC
>CAZSUQ010001021.1:0-2115 GCA_964609935.1 uncultured Thermodesulfobacteriota bacterium
CCGCCAGAAGGGTCAATCCGCTCTGGACCGTGGACCGCAACGATTCGTCAAAAGCGTATCGGCATCCGGCATGGAACAGGACCTCCGCTTTTTCCTTGCCCACACGCTTTGCGCCCAGGCCGTCGGCCCAGTTGCCTCGATCGGCTCTGGGCCCTCCCATGGTATTGCCTTCACGCTTCAGGCTATCAACGATCTCGAGGTGTGCCGGAGGGCTCGCACCTTTTTCCACGCATTTGAACCTGAGCTCCTGCAAGATTTCATAAGGTTCCAGGTCTCTTTCGACCTTGCAGGAGACGTCACAACCGCCGCACATCTGGCATTGGTAGATGATATCCCTCAACGCATCGTTCAGGTCTATCCGTTCCCTCAGCAAAGACAAACCAGCGATCATGCGGCCGCTCGCCGACCTGCTGTGGAAGTTATACTGTTCTATGCTGGGGCAGACTCCAAGGAACCTCGAATCCTTCATCACCTGGTGAGGTATCCACTTGCAATAGGAACACCTGTTGCACCGCAGGATGTCCTGTTCATAATTCTCCAGGGCCATTGATCATCTCCTGTTCCGGTATTCGCCATCTCAGAAGCACAGCTTTCCAGGGTTCATGATCCCCTTCGGATCAAAGATGTCCTTGAGTTTTTTCTGTCCGATCACGTGCATGCCTTCACGGTCATAGGCGAAACGGCTCCAGTTTCCGTAGGGTCTCGAGAAAAAACCGCCCATCCCGGCGAGCACTTCGCCCCCTTCCGTCACCAGCTGCCTCACCGCATCTGTCTCCTGTTTATTTTCCAGGCTGTAAGGCAGGCTGAACTCCAGGTGACAATTACATCCCTGTATGGTCGGCTGAAGATAGATACCCATGTCTTCGGGTGCATACAGGACCTTGTCTGCCAGTTCATGCATCCTGGTGATGAACCCGGGACACCTGTCAAGCGTGGTTATGAAAAAGATGTCCTGATTGCCGCCTTTTGACCCGAGCTTCCAGTACGGGTCCCGGCAAGGCCGGGACAGGACGGCGGATACCTCTTCCGCCCTGATTCCGGAGAATTCGGTCTCGAGCTTCAGGCCGCCTTCCTGAACCAGTTTTTCCGATTCTTCCTCCTGGTATTCGACTTTGTCCCGGGGGAGGAGCCCGCCACCCTCGATGCTGTAGGTAAGAACCCATCGCGGAATGCTTCTCCCGGCTGTTTCAAATGCCCTGCCCCCTTGCCCCATGACGCGAGCGAGTTCCGTGCTGTTCATGATCAGCAGTTCTTCGCCCAGCTTCTTGTACGTGATTGCGTAGACCAGATCGATGATCGGCTCGATGTCGTCGCTTACCACGAAAAAAGTCTTTTTCACTTTCGGAAACGGCCTGCAGCGGATGGTGGCCCAGGTGACAACGCCCATCGTACCCTGGGCCCCTTGAAGCAGCCGGGTAAAGTCAACCTGGGAGGGCCCCATGCCGCGAAGCTGGGCACGGCCGACTTCCCACTGCTCCTCCAGCGAACCCGGACCGGCCGCCGAACCTGTGCGCATCAGCTCCCCGTTGCCGTAAATGACTTCAACACATTGCAGGGGATCCTGGGCTTCCCAGTGATGCCTCGGTATGGTTATGGGAGTTCTTTCCAGAAAGCTTGTGACCACCGACTTGGAACCGCGGGGAAGAAACGTCATAAACGTGGCCAACCCTTCTTTTTCCAGGGCGGGAATCAGCTCACCGAAAGTGACTCCCGGTTCGATCATGGCCACGCGATTCCGTCTGTCGATTCGGATAATCCGCTTCATTGCGCTCACGTCCAGCACGATCGCCCCGCCTGCACCGGGAACCGTATCGCCGTTGAAACGAGGAGGACCGGAACTGACCGGAACCAGAGGCGTGCCAGTCTTGTTTGCCCACTTGACGATGCTTTGAACTTCACTTGCATGGCCCGCTTTGAGGACACACCTCGGTTTCACGCGAGGCACAAAGCTCAAGTCCTGTGAATAGGCTTGCAGAACATCCTGTGTGGACATCACATTATCGGCACCGACAATTGTCGCCAACTCAGTCAGTTCAACCATAGGTTGCCTCCGGTCAATTCTTGCATGAACTCCCTGTCTCCGGAATGGTGAAGGGGGGGCGATTCGGAAAGAAT
>CAZSUQ010001022.1:0-431 GCA_964609935.1 uncultured Thermodesulfobacteriota bacterium
AAGGACGAGATCATCCGAAGCGTGATGGAAAAGTATGTGGGCGAGAACCTCACCGAGCTTTCAAAGATCTTCGGGGAGTTCGAGGATCCCGTGGAAAAGATGAAGGCCCTGGTAAGGGTGACCCTGCGTGAGACGAAGCGATTGAAAGAGATCTACTACGTACACTTTGACTACTGGTCCAAGATCTCATGGAACCAGGAGATCAGGGAGATGAACGCGCAATTCTATGATTTCGCCCGGGACTGGACAGCCGATTGCGTCCGCACGGGCATCGAGGCAGGTGTTTTCAAGGACATCGCCCCCAGGGAAGCCGCCACGATGATCAACGCCCTGCTCATCGGCATACAGGCCCAGCATGCCTTTGACGAGAAGGCCTTCGATTTCGAGCGCGTAGCGGAAATGGCGGAAAAGGCTGTGCTGGACACTCTGCG
>CAZSUQ010001022.1:441-2109 GCA_964609935.1 uncultured Thermodesulfobacteriota bacterium
GTTTGAGTTTTACCCAAACGGAAATAAGCAATATGGCCCAAAAGGCTCCTGTTTCCAACTCCGAGCATCCTCTTGCCTTTGGCTCCTTCCTGAGCTGGATCAGACTGCTGAAGATCGGCAAGGGAATCGACCCGAAATACGTCCCCCGCCTTCTGTTCGTGACCTTCATGACCTTGCTTACCAGTCCATTGAGATTCTATGAGAAGATCCGTTACGGCAGGGCCGTCAAAAGCGCAACGATCCACCCATCCCCGATCTTTATCCTGGGCCACTGGCGCACGGGCACAACCCACCTTCACAACCTGATCTGCCGGGACAGGAACCTTGCCTACCTGTCAACCTTTCAGGCCTTTGCCCCCGGGCTCAGCCTGGTGGGTGAGAAGACCATCAAAGAACCCCTGGCCAGGATGGCCAGGAAGCGCCACCCAACACGGGAGATCGACAACATCCCTTTGTCCCTCGATGCCCCTGAAGAGCAGGACCTTGCCATTGCAAACCTGTCCCCCTACTCCTTCCTTCACCTCTATACCTTCCCGCAACAGGCACCCTACTTCTTTGAAAGGTACGCCCTGCTCCAGGATCTGCCGGAACAGGAGTTTCTCCAGTGGAAGGAGCTCTACCTGGCGGTCATGCGCAAGGCCACGCTGAACTCCGGGGGTATGCGACTGGTGATCAAGAACTGTGCGGACAGCGGGCGGGTCAAGACCCTGCTCGACCTCTTCCCTGAAGCCAGGTTCATCCACATCTGCCGCAACCCCTACGATGTGTTTCGATCAACCCGGTTTCTTTACAGGACCGTGCTGCCCAGGTCCCAGGTTCAGGATATCAGCCCTGAACAGGTGGAGATGTACATTCTCCGGTTCTACGCCCTTCTCATGAAGTCGTTCCTTTCCTGCAGGGACCTGATCCCAAGGGGCAACCTGGTGGAGGTGAGGTTCGAGGAGCTGGAAACGGATCCCGTGGGCCAGTTGGAGAAGATCTACGATGGTCTGGGCCTTCCCGGGTTTGCCGAGGCGGAACCCGCCTTCCGGGCGTACATTGACTCTATTGAAGGCTATGAGAAGAACACGCTCCCGGCCGAGGATGAGATCATCGAGAAGGTGAACCGGCACTGGGGATTCGCATTCGATGCATGGGGTTATGAACGCCTGGAGCCTGGCACGTAAAGGAGGCAATCTCAATGACCGAGATACTGGGCACCCTTGTGGGCCGCTGGTTCGTGACACTCTTCGGGCTGGCCTACATCGTTGTGGGGCTGAAGATCCTTGGGGGCAGGAGGTTCTTCATCTATTCGATCATTGCCTTCCTTGTGGCTGCGGTGTCGGAGAACGCCTCGGTGCACACCGGTATCCCTTACACGCATTACGCCTTCAACGAGGCCCTGCGCGGTAAAGAGCTCTGGATCCTTGACGTGCCCCTCTTTGTTCCCCTGAGCTACACCTTTGTGATGTTCTTCTCCTTCTGCGCCGCCCGTGCCGTTGCAGCCGGCCCCTGGCGCCGGGTTCCCCGCTCGCGGGTGGGTGCTTACCTGCTCGCCGTTATCTTTGCCACCTGGTCCACCTGGACCCTTGACCCGGTGAGCCAGCGGGGAGCCCTCTTCTACCTGGGCGACCTGTTGCACTACGACGGGCCCGGCTTCTGGTTCGATCTCCCCCTTCTGTCACAGGT
>CAZSUQ010001023.1:0-2108 GCA_964609935.1 uncultured Thermodesulfobacteriota bacterium
AGAGATCCGCCCCCCTTTGCCTCCTCCTGCTGCACTGAACTTTGCAGCCCTGCTTGCTCACCATCACAAGTTTGACGAAGCCCGGAAAATTCTCTCCACTGTAGATCGCCGGCCTCAGAAAAGAATAGCCCTCTCCGGCAGGGAAGAACATTTGGACTCTTTTCAGCAGCTCTTGGGTATCGACAGCAAGGTTGTGGACATCGCCACGTGTGACATTTTTCAGCATATCCTCTCTATTGTTGCTGGAAGTCGAGACGTAGGTTCCATGGCCCGAGCCAGGCGGGATCGACTCCTCAGGACAGCAGCATCTTTCCTGGGTCCGTTCCTGGGCATGGTGAACGGCATGGGTGCGGTCGCCTGGAAATTCGGCTTGCGCAACGGAAAAACGTTGAGGAACCTGGCCGACGGTTTCCGGGGGCAATGCTGGGTTTACGGTATTCCCCTGGCTCACGACCTGAGCAGGGAACGCGTCAACCTCGAGACCATGGAAGCTTTTGACCGTTCCATGGAAATATTCCGAAATGTTTTTCTCTCCTACCTGGACTATTGGATAGGATCTCAGGAAGAGATCAGTGACTTGCTGCTTGCCAGCGTCAAGCCCGGCGATGCCCATGCTCTCTACTGCATTGTCCGTGAAACCCGCCCGACCACGGTTCTGGAGATCGGCTCTTTTGTAGGCTTCTCAACCGTACTTCTTGCCCATGCACTCAAAGACAACGGCAAGGGAACCTTGTACTGTGTCGATCCGGATATTCCCCATCTTTCCGTGTCCCAGCCGCTTCTGCACGCCCGAACGATGTTGGAAACGCTGGAACTGGACGACATCGTCAAACTGCATCGGGGGTTTTTTTCCGCGCCCATGGGGGCCGGGGAACCGGGGCGGGAGGTTCTGGGAAAGAGGATCAACGAGATGACGCCGCCCATCGATCTGGCATTCATCGACGGCGACCACTCCACAACGGCGGTACTGCAAGACTTCCTGTTGCTCTTTCCCCATCTGAGCACAAAAGCCACGGTGATCTTTCACGATGCAACGAACTGGCCGACGATCCGGCACGCCATCCTCACAATCTTTCAGGACAGCCTTCTCAGCAGTCAAATGCGTTACTTCGAGTTCTCCCCTTCCGGGAACGACGGACTCGGCATGATGCGCATTCAAAAGAAGACGGAACCGTTCTAGGCGCGGATGTCTATTCGAGGCTGATTTCTGTCAGGGGAGGATTACGAGCCTGTCCGACCGTCTGCGCTTTCCTGTTGAAGAACGCATTCCGCAGCAGCCTTGCCGCTCATGACCGCTTCATCACTCCACAGATATTCCCATGCGCCGTACCGGCCACATGCATGAATATCAAGTGAATGCAGATATTCGTGGATCGTACGGACGGCTTCTTTCCGGTTGTGATCATAGATGACGTAGCCGTATTCAACATAAACGACATCCTGAAAGACAAGACGATCGTCGGACGCGAGAACGTCGACCTTGATCAGGTCCCTGACCACCTGGTCGATGAGGGTATTCCTGTCAGGAGGCCGGTTTTTGTTGTAGGAGATTTCCGCCTGGACCATGTCTGTCCCGGATGGGCAGAGGTCGGAAACAAAGTTTGTGGGAAAGCTTATCCGGAAGAAAGAGATGTCATCCTCAGGATAATGAATCCAATGGTCCGTGCTCAGCCCGGAGCGATCGACACCGAGATTGACGATGGCTATGGAGTTGTAGCGGAGTTCTGCGACGGCCTGGAGCACCTCTTTCGGCGGAGCGGGAAGCATGGCGATCAATTTCGGGAGAGGCAGGGTTGAAACAAGGTTGTCATAGGAAATGGCGGTACCGTTCGAATGGAAGGACACGATTTTCTTCTGAGGATCGATCGATTCTACTTCCATACCGTAGTGAATGGATTCAATGTGGGAAGCCATTACACGGGCAATCTCTCCGAACCCGGCTCGGGCTTTTCGGGGATATTGAAATTCCGGGTTCGTTCCCAGCTTGAGATCCGTATCACGAAGGGCGCCCCTGATCACATCGATAATCTTCGGTACCGGAACACGTCCCCCGCCCGGCCTTTCGAGGGGCGTTTCTCTGGGGGAGCCGCCCCGGCGCTACTCTGGAT
>CAZSUQ010001024.1:0-2105 GCA_964609935.1 uncultured Thermodesulfobacteriota bacterium
AAATTGAGTTATTTAAAGATTATTTGCCGCTCTGGACATTCTGAGGAACAAGAGGAAGCAACTCGAGCACAGGAGGAAACAGGCATGCTTTTTGATTTTTCACTTATAGCATATGTGACCCTGGGGATTTACGTGATCTTGGGATTGCTTTGTGCCCTTGCCGGGTATTTCCTTGTTAAACAGGTTCTTCGCGGCATCAAGCATCTCAAGGAATCCATCAATTCGAAGAAACTGGTCCGGGCAAGTGGAGTTCACGGATACCTGGAACCCAAAAAGGCATGAGAAACAAGATCCATTTCCCGCCATACCGACCTTCGTCAGGATGGGACCGATTGCGACGGGTCGGTCGACAATGCCGATCCTGATTGCCAGGAAGATGACACAGGAGCGGCCAATGCGGAAGCCGCTGCCTGTGGTTCAAGCTCTCCCACCGGATCGGGTGCATTCAATCAGCTGACGCTTCTTTTTATTCCTGTGGGGGCGGTCATCCTGCTTCGGATCGTTCGCAGGAAGAGGCAGCGATCATTCTTCCGTCTTCACCCCTCGTATGATGTCAAGAAGGGCCTTGGTTTCAGCGGCCGCCTTTTGTGCCTGGTCTCTTACTGCCCCCTGAGAGGTGTCTTCAACGAACCTCATGTTTAACAGGGATTTTTGCAGCTCGATGGCCACGTGCTCATTCAAACGTGAGGACAGGAGGTAATCCAGCTTCCCCCCGATGCCGTCAACCCTTTTCGACAGCGCGCTCAACTCCTGGGTGCGAATTTGTTGCAGGGGGATGTTCACGTCTCGAAAGAGGACATAGCTGAACCCAAAGGAGATGAAGGCTGCAAACAGCGCTATGGTGAGCAAGATGTGAACTCCGCGAAGGCTTTTTCTGGTTTCTTCTTCCATGTCTGTTCTTCCTTTCCTGGTTTTGAGTCATCATGGCTGAAACATTCTGGTGGACGTAAGGCCGAGCTTTGTATATTTTATGGGATAATTACATGGGCCTGTCAAATCGTCCTTCGAAACCGTCCAGACAGGGGCAAGGATCAGAAATGAGGGAAGAAAAAGGACATCTATCACTGCGAGACCGTGCCCGAGCTTTACCCCTATAACCTCCTGATCACGGATTTCCCCACCTGTTCCACGCCTATCAAGCCCGTGCCCTACGGGTATACGGACGGCATGGAGCCGATTTTCGATTTCTTCCAGCAGCATATGCACAAATGACCTGCGGGTGCTCCTCTACGCTGTCCAGACAGAAACCTGGTTCTAGGGATGGACAGACAAAACCTGCTTGATAAAGCTTCCGCTTTTTCTTCCGAATAGAATCTATAGCAGGATGCTGCGCCATCGTGGATGGTGTGGCGTACGTTTCATCTACAAAGATTTGCCTCAAACATGAGCGAAACAGGAGGAAGGTGATGGTGACGCCAAGAAACGCCTCGATGCTTGTTTTTCTGTTCACGCTGTTCTTCGCCGGCGTAAGCGGTTCCTCTGCCCTGGATATCCAGGTCGTGAGCCCCGGTGATTACGAGGTGGGGACCTTGCAGCTCCCCCCGGACGACACCACATGTTACATAGATCGGCTCCACAAATTTGAGGACGCTCCCGCGCAATATGTGGGGCTCCCCTTCATTCGGACGGCTGTCAGGGACAAGGAAAACACTGCCGAAGACTTCCTGACCATCACGGTGGACGAACCTGTCCGGCTGTATGTCTGTTATTCGAGCCATGACGTCGCTGCCTATCCGAACTGGCTGTGGGAGAACTTCACCGAAACAGGGGAGGCGATTGCCAGGACATACACAACCCTCAATGTGTGGGAAAGCAATGCCGTTTATCCTCCCGGGGACATCACCCTCGGCGGGAACAGAGCCGAAGGAACCGTGGCCACCGGTCCCTACCCCATGTACGTGGTGATTGCAGAACCCATTCCACCTTTTTGCGGCGATGGAATCGTGGATGAAGACCTGGGAGAGACCTGCGATCCCCCGGGCTCCCCTGCTGCCCTGGTAGAGGGAGACACCCTCTGTCGCGATGACTGTACGTTCTGCGGCGACGGGATCCTGGACAGCGTGGAGGAATGCGATGACGGGAACAACCTGGACGGAGACGGATGC
>CAZSUQ010001025.1:0-2104 GCA_964609935.1 uncultured Thermodesulfobacteriota bacterium
GTCGCATGCGAATTGGCCTGGTGGGTGAGTATCCAGTCGATCCAAAAAAGATATCCGGTGGGCCTCAATCCGTCTTTGTTTACCTCTTGGAAGGGCTGAAGGAGATCGAGGGGATCGAACTCCATGTCATCTCATGCCTCAAACAGGTCACAGAGGAATCCAGCGTTCGTCGCGAGAACGTGGAATTCACCTATTTGCCCCATCCTCGGCTTCCCTTTGAGGTCGCCTATCCCATCCTGAAACGGCGCGTACACAGGACACTTTTACGCATCAGGCCGGATCTTGTTCATGCACAGCAGTTGCTGCCGGTATTTGCTCCATTCTGTATGCGCGCAGGATGTCCCACCGTTGCCACGGCGCATGCCGTCCCGGGCACCGAGCAATCTTTTGAGCTGAACGTTGTTCATCGGGTCCGCCGAAGGATGCACGAAGAGGCGACCGGACGGACCCTTCTGCCAAGGATCCGGCACATCATATGCATCAATGAACACATACGAAAAGGGCTGGAACACCGTACAGGCGCAGCCTTTTATCCTGTGGACAATCCGGTCAGTCAGGCTTTCTTTGATTTGCCTTCCACGGAGTCCATAAGAAATCGACTCCTCTACGTGGGACACTTGAGGGAAAGAAAGCGTCCGGATCTGGCCGTCGAGGCCCTTGCGCTTGCCAGGGAAAGAATCAAGGGACTTTCCCTCCATATGGCTGGAGGGGCTCTTTCCAAGACCTATTATGAAGGCCTGCGGAAGATCGTTTCCGACCGTGGGCTCCAGGATGACGTCAGATTCCTGGGGCAGCTAGAGGAAGGCCCCCTCCTGCAGGAATACAGGGAAGCGGAGATCCTCCTTTTGACATCGGAGATGGAAACCTCTCCCATGTGTGTCCTGCAGGCCATGGCAGCCGGGAAAGCGGTCATTGCTACCGCTGTTGGTGGGGTTCCCTTTATCCTCGAAGACGGTAAAACAGGGTTGCTGGTGTCCCCCGGGGATGTGAAAGGGTTGGCATCGGCTATTGTCCGCTTAGCGGAAGACGAGGACCTTTGTCTTAGGCTGAAACAAAATGCCAGGGAGGAAGCCGGGCAGAGGTTTCACTGCTCGTCGGTTGCGAGGAAAATGGTTGAGGTCTATGAGGAAGTACTTCGCAAGGAGGCAAAAGCATCTCGTCCCGCTCGCCCAGGGGAATGAACACCGCTCACAGATCCTGAAGGCATCCATGCACCTTGATAAACATGCCGGAGAGTGATGTACGAACATATCAAAAGGCTTCTTTATCACTTTGTCGTGTACGGCCTGGGTAACGTTGCCGGCCGCCTGGTGAGCTTTCTGCTCCTGCCCATTGTCCTCAGGTATCTTACGCCCGAGGACTACGGGGTGCTCGAGATCTTCCAGGTGTTGAAGAACATCTGTATCGCCTTCTTGCCCCTCGGACTTGCTTCATCCATCTTCCGTTACTATTTCAAAGCGGACGACCTTTCGGAGAAGGAAGAGATCGTCAATACGGCCTTCTGGCTTCTTCTCGGCTTCTCGCTGACGTTCAGCCTGGTGTGTTTTTTCAACAAGGAGACCCTCTCCGTTCTCCTGTGGGGAAATCGGGATTACGGCCCCCATGTCATGGTGGTTGCCGGGACCGTGGCCCTTGAAATCATCAAGGTTGTCCCCTTTGCCCTGTATCGAGCCAAGGAACGGTCAAAGGCCTATGCCGCTCTCCAACTCTTTCACATCACATCCAATCTCACCCTCAATATCGTTTTCCTGGTCGTGTTCCGTATGGGGATCATGGCCATTTTGCTCGGAGGTCTTCTTTCCACCCTTATGGTCATCCTGTTGCTGTCCCCTGCCTATTCTCCTTATCTTGTGCCCCGGATCAAGTCCAGAGATGTGAAGCGGCTGCTTCGATACGGATTTCCCGTGGCCATTGTCTCGTTGATCTTCCTTCTCTTGAACGGGATCGACAGGTTCTTTATCAAGCACTTCTGTTCCCTGGACGAACTGGGAGTCTACGCCCTTGGATCACGGTTTTCCGGACTACTCAACCTTTTCCTCATCACGCCCTTCAGCCTCGTCTGGCTCCCTTTCGCACTCTCCCTGGAAAAGGACCCGAAACACAA
>CAZSUQ010001026.1:0-2102 GCA_964609935.1 uncultured Thermodesulfobacteriota bacterium
GGAGGAGGCGATCACCCCCAGAAGCCGCGTTCTCATCGTTACACACCTTCACGGCGTTCCCGCGCCCCTGGACCCCCTGTTGGAACTGGCAAAAAAACACAATCTTCGGGTTCTGGAAGATTGCGCCCATGCAACCGGGCTGCGTTACAAGGATCGCTATGTGGGGACCCACGACATAGGCTGTTTCAGCCTGGGCATCGGGAAAAACCTCTCGACGATCCAGGGGGGCATGCTCACAACCACCGACGGAGATCTTTTCCACCGGCTCCGCACCCTGCAAAAGGATTTCCGTCCGCCGACCCTGGGGTCCACCCTGGGATTAACGCTCAACGGACTCCTGTCTTCCGTGCTGACCCATCCCTCCATATTCCGATGGACCGTTTATCCGCTCCTCCGCCTTCAGGACCGTCTCAACAAGGACTGGATCGATCGATTCATGGATGATCCCATACGAATCTCGGACGAGGTGCCCCCCTCCTTTTTCACGCACATGAGCAACCTTCAGGCAGTGCTTGGGATGTGGCGTCTCAATGACCTCGCTTCGGTGAACCGTTGCATCCAGAACAACGCCAAGATCTATAACGATTCGATCCAGGACAGGGCCCTCTTCCACCCCCAGAAGACATCCGATGCGGAAGATGGAATCTACATGCACTACACCCTTCGAACACAAGATCCCGAAGCCCTCCGGTCCCACCTTCTCAAGCAGGGCATGGACACCCAGAAAGACTACTGCTGTTCCTGTGCGGATCTTCCGCCTTTCAGCGATACATCACCTCCTTGTCCCGACGCCAGGGAACTCGAGGGGCGTGTGGTCTTTCTCCCAAATTATCCGGGCCTTCCTGAAGAGGATATCCGAAGGATCATGCAGGCACGAGGTCCCTCCGGACGAAGCGCCTAAAACCAATCGATGAAACCCGTCATGAAAAAACTCAAACCCCACATCCTGTTGCTCCTTTGCATTCTTGCTCTTGGAGGCATCTTTCGCTGCGTGGGAATGACCCATGACATGACCGATGACGGTGAAATGGCGGGCTACTGGCACCCGAACGAGGGAGGCCTGATCCGGTATTCCCTGGAAACCTTTCGACCTCCCCTTTTTGATCACCAGTACTGGGGATATCCCTCGCTTCACATGTATCTCCTGGCATCCCTGGACCTGATCTATTATGGAACCAAACAGCTGGCCTCATTTCGTTTGCAGGATCTCTGGTCCAAAAACCTCAAAGAGTTCTATGCGGATCGCAAGGCTATTTTCTATCTTTCCACCGCGAAACAGTTCTACCTGAATCATGAAACCACTTTTTATATGATTGCCCGAATGGTCAGCTGGCTGGCCGGCATGGCGACCCTCTTGCTTCTCTACCGGATGGGGGTACGGATCTTCAACGTTCGCATAGCCCTCTCTGCAACCTTTCTTCTGGTCTGTTATCAGCAGCATGTGGAACAGTGTCATTACGGAACCCTCGAGAGTCTCTTCACCCTGCTCTGCCTTCTTGCCGTGTACTATTCGTACCGTGCCTACAGTACGCTTTTGTGGAAAGACATCCTGCTCGCAGGGTTGTTCGTCGGCCTAGCAACGGCGGAGAAGTACAATGCCTTCATCCTGGGGGCTACACTGATCATCGCCTTTATCGTGTCCGGAATGCATGCCGAACGTATCGCCCGCTTGAAAAGACTCCTTGCTTCACTGGGGGTCGCTGTCGGGACCTTCTTTCTTGTCAACTTCTACCTTTTCATTGACCCGGGCATTGTCATCGCTCTGTTCCAGCGCAACTTCCGGAGTGTCGTTGCACGGGAAGGGCCCGCATTCTATTTTTGGGATGGGGCCTACGAATACCTCCTAGCCCTTTCGGACTTCGGACTCAAGTTCGCATTCTATCTCGCCGTTCCCGGGGCGTTGTTGTTCCTTGTACGAAGGCCCAGAGAGGGATGCATTCTCCTGAGCTTTCCCCTCTTTTTCTTTCTGCTGATGTCATCCTTTTACCTGAGGGTCCCGTACTATCTCCTGCCCATGATTCCTGTTCTCCTCCTCTTTTCAGCCTATGCTCTCCAACAAATCGGTTCTTTGGTCAGACCGAAAAGATTTCAATTACACGCAT
>CAZSUQ010001027.1:0-2101 GCA_964609935.1 uncultured Thermodesulfobacteriota bacterium
CATCGTTCCATCCAGCGTCCGGTGAGGTAGTTGATAACGGTGACGAGGAAGAGAAGAAGGGCGTACCTGGGCACCACACCCATATAGAAGATGTAGCTCATCCCCAGTAGCCACCATTTCCGGAATCGCAGGGGAAGGAACCAGAAGCCGGCAACGGCTGCCGGGAGGAAAAGGGCGAACAGGGGGCTGTTGAAGAGCATGGAGGATTACTCGCCTACTGACAGCCGTGGGGATTCCGTGTCTTTCCGCCGGGCGGCAAGGTCAACGGACCCCTCAGGCAACAGGTTGTGGTGGTTCAGTTCGCGTATCATGATTTCAGCGAACTGTCTTGCCCCTCTGGTATTCAGGTGAAAATCGTCTCGGAAGCTGTCATGGACGTCTTTCATCTGATCCTGGGCTTCGATCACGATCGTTTCCTGTGCCCGGCCCAGCCTTCCAAAGAAGCCTTCCATGGTTTCGATCAGCGGATCGAGGGAGTTCCCTCGGGCCTTGACCAGCCTCTCCCTGTCGTACACGGGCGCACAGATCACAGGGGTGGCACCCAACGACCTGGAGAGGGAGCAAAACGTGGAGATGTGAAGCGACATGGTTTCGAGCCGATCAAGGATCGATTCCTGGGACAGCTGGAAATTGAAGGTCTTGTTGACGTTCATGAGGAGCACGAACTTGGTGGCGCACACATAGAGGAAGTTGCAGACGCGGCTGTGTTTCAGGATGTCGATCAGGGGATGGAAGCCCCAGACCGCATCCAGGATGGGGAAGACAAACGGGTTCTCGTGACTGCCGTCCACCGCGTACCCGCGCAGGTAGAGGCTGGTGATGTCGTTGGGGCCGAACAGGTAGATCACCAGGTCCGGCTGAAGGTACTCGCCGAGAAGAGACAGGTTCATCAGGTTCGTGGCCACGGTGTAGTGGTTCATGCCGAAGTTCAGGACCTCGATCTCGCCTTGCCAGGTCAGGCCCCTGAGGATCTCTTCCATGGCGCCCGGCCAGGTGCCCTCGTAGTCATGCTCATATGCCCCGAAGGTCACCGAGTCGCCGAAGCAAACCACGCGAAAAACCCCTTCGCCCTTTGGCGGAATCTCCCGTTTGCTCGACCGGTATCCGAGGTCGTTGAAGTCGATGCTTATGGGGCCGTACTCCACCCGTTGCCCCTTCTTGCCCGTGAACATCCGGTGAAGGTCCCTCTCCGTGGTTTCCGACAGCCGCTCGCTGCCGAGCATCCACGTGAAACCTTCCGTGGGCTCCCACCAGGCGGTGATGAGCCTGATCGAGAGCTCGAAAAGGAGCCCGATGATCAACAGCCAGGCAAAGACGGCTCGGAAGGAAACCCTGTTGGATTTGGACTTCATCATCTTGGCTCGGTCCGGTCTGCGAAGAGGGTTGAAACAGGATCGAGGGGGACGAAACACTCTGGGAGGAAAGGATATCCTCCCTGATATGAATTGGCAAACACCGGCAACCAGGCATCCCCGGCTTTTCACAACGATGCAAAAAGAAAGGACGGCACCCGGTGGATGCCGCCCTTTCTCAGGGAAACGCGTTTCTTCTCAACTCCGCCTGCGTACGACCCGGAGGAAGGCAAGCAGGCCTGCAGGCAGGAGAAGAAGCGGCAGGATGTTGAGTACAACCGATGTCTGGCGAGACGCGCCGGCTCCGGACGCCTCTACCGTGCCGGCCGCCCCCCAGGGAGGCGCCGCGCAGTCCGGATCCGCGGTGTCCGCCAGCCCATCGCAATCGTCGTCGATTCCGTTGTCGCAGATCTCAGCCTCACCCGGATTCACATCGGGATCCGCATCATCGCAATCCAGTTCGGGGTTGGGGCAGGAGGGATCGGCAGGGTCCCCGTACCCGTCATTGTCATTGTCCACACACGTCGGACCCTGGCAGGTCGCCTCTCCGATGCAGGCATAATTGGTGCAGCAGGGGTCCTCATGGCTCACGGCATTGCAGGTATTCAGGCAGGCCCCGCTGGCCGGGATGCAGGAATCGTCCGTGCATTGATTTCCATCGTCACAGTCCACAACCGTGTACTGACACGTGTTGCCCACGCAGGCGTCGATGGTACAGGCATCGAAGTCGTCGCAGTCTCCTTCAACCG